>JALFQD010000102.1 GCA_022785265.1 Clostridium sp.
AAAAATAAAAGTTTTGTAATCATAAAGCTGAAAATTGAAAATTTAAAGGCTTAGTGATATACTATAAAATAATATATATGGTAGAAATAATTATGTTAGGAGAGGATTATGAAGCAGAGAAAAGATTATTTAGAAAAAATAATACAAACTAAGGATAATGATTTTGTAAAAGTAATAACAGGAGTAAGGCGAAGTGGAAAGTCATTTTTATTAAAAATGTATGCAGATTATTTAAAAAAGCAAAAAATATCAGAAGACCATATAATTGAAATTAATTATGAAAAGTTTGAATATCAAAATTTAACAAAAGGTGGGGAACTTCATAAATATTTAAGTGAAAAAATCATAGATGATGATAAATATTATTTGCTTATGGATGAGGTTCAAGAGATTGAAGAATGGGCAAAGGTAATTAATAGCATTAATGTAAGTTATAATGTTGATTTATATGTAACAGGCTCTAATTCAAGAATATTTTCAGGAGAATATCTTACTTATCTTTCAGGAAGATATATAGAGATAAAAGTATATCCATTATCATTTAGTGAATTTATTGATTTTAGAGGATATGATAAGGAAAAACCTTCAGAAATATATTTTAATGAATATTTGAGAAAAGGTTCTTTTCCAGCAGTTGCTCTTACAGAAAATGAAGATTTAATGGATTCTATAACTTCAGGTCTTTTTGATTCTATTTTTAGTAGAGATATATTACTTCGTGGTAATATACATAATGAAGGGAATTTTTATAAAGTAGCTAAATTTGTTTTTGACAATATTGGAAACAATTTATCAGCGAGTTCTATTGCAAATACATTAAAAAGTGAAGGGCATAAAATATCAGTAGATGCTATAGACAACTATTTAAAGCAGATGTGTAATGCATATATTTTATATCAATGTGAAAGATACGATATAAGAGGGAAAGAGAGATTACGCACAAATGGTAAATATTATGTGGTAGACTTAGGTCTTAGAAATAAAATGATTGGATATAGAACTGGGAATCTTGGACATGTAATAGAAAATCTTGTATATATTGAGCTTCTTAGAAGAGGATATAACTTAAGTGTAGGAAAAAATAAAGATATGGAAATAGATTTCATTGCATTAAAGGGAGATAAAAAACTTTATATGCAAGTTAGTATGTCTGTTCTTGATGAGTCAGTTGAAAAACGTGAATTTGCTCCATTTTATTCTATTAAAGATAATTATCCTAAATATTTAGTCACAATGGATAGAATAGATATGTCAAAGGATGGAATAATCCATCTTAATCTTTATGATTTTTTAATGGGTAAGGAAAAAAGTGAAATTTAATGTTAGATAGTTTTTAGTATGTATAAAATAAAAGAAAATTTATTTGTATTAAGAAAAAATGATGATGTTTTAATTTTTAAAGAATTAGAATTTTATGGCGATGAAAGTAAAAAATAGCCTTAGATATGAAAAATATATCTAAGGTTTTTATATAAAGTATTGACTTAGAGTTAGCTTTAGGTGTTATTATTTACTTATAAGAGTAATATTTGTAGCATCAGGAGGAATAGCTAACATGATTTTATGGTTTTTATTAATGATAATAATTCTTTTTATATTATTATCTGGTATAGTTTTGTTTTTCCCTTTTAATCTTAAAGGAAAAAGTAAAAAATATTCAACTATTACAATTAGCATTTATGTTTTATGTCAAATAATACTTTTAGGAAACATGATATATTCTAGTATGTTTTTTAAAAATATTTCAAATACATATGCTAAAAATATAATGACTTTTTTTTCAGCTATTTATTTTATTATTATAACCTATGGCTCACTTCTTCTTTTAATAAGAAAACTATTAGCATTTTTATTAAAGAAAACAAAAAAGAAAAAGGCTTTAGAAGCAATCAGTAGTAAAAAAATAGTAGTATGTATATTAATTTTAATGAGTATAGTAGGAATAGCAGGCTATACTAATGCTAGTAAAATAAAAGTTAAAACCTATGAAATATCTTCTGAAAAAAAATTAGACAAAGAAAGTTATGATATAGTAATGATTACAGATACTCATATGGGAATAGGTGCTAACAAAAAAAGTGTTGATGATATTGTTAAAAAGACCAATAAAATTGAGCCAGATTTTATATTTTTAACAGGAGATATAATAGATGAAAATACCTCTGATGAAAATGCAAATTATATATTAAATGCTTTCTCAAAAATGAAAAGTAAATATGGGATATATGCAGTACTTGGAAACCATGAAAGTTATAGAGGGGGAGAAGCAGACCAGTTATTTAAAAAATATGGAATAAATATATTGCAAGACGAAATAGAAATAGCCAATGGAATTACAATAGTTGGAAGAAAAGATTATTATGATAATAGAGATGATTTTAAAAATATTGTTTCTAAATATGAAATAGACTTTTCAAAGCCAGTTATAGTCCTTACACATGAACCTTTAGAATATAATACTTTAGCAGAATATGATGTGGATTTAGTTTTAAGTGGACATACCCATGGAGAACAATTTCCAGGTACATATATTTTTGTTAAAATGGCAAATGATATGGTATATGGACTGGAAAAATTTAATAGCATGAATGCTATAGTAAGTTCAGGTGCTGGAGAATGGGGATTTCATTATACCTTTCCATCAAAAAATGAAATTTTACATATAAAAATTAATGGAAAATAAGCTTTAAGATTAAAAAATAGGAAATGGAGTTGTTATATAATAAATAGCTCTATTTTTTTACTGTTTTTTATATGCTAAAATAAAAATATATTTTTTTATTGGAGAGAAGTTAGTATGAATGAAAAATTAAGAAATTTAAAAAATAAAAAGGTCATTTTTTTAGTGATTTCTATAATAATAGCCTTTACATTTGGAATGTTTTTTGCAAGTTCTTTAAAAGGAAAAGAAGAAAAGGTAAAAGAAACACCTTTAAATTCAACTATATATAATTCTGAAGTGTTAGAATTTTTAAATTCTATAGCTGGAATAAAAGCTGAAAATTTAGAAATAATAAGTGACCCTGTAAGTCTTAAAGGAACTTTATTTGCACCAAAAGAAGCTATATTAAATGGAATAAATTATTTTTTAGAAAAAACAGAAAATGAAAAAATGAATAATTTAGGACTTTATACAGAAAAAGAATCTATTACTATTTCTGTTGATTATAAAGTAACAAAAAAAATAAGCACACCTATTGAAGTGAAAATTTCTCCAAAATTAAATAATAATAAGGATTTAGTTATTAATATAGAGGAACTTAAACTTTTAGATATAAAATTACCTAAATGGATAGTTAATTTAATAATGGATAGCTTTATAAAGGATTGGTTCCCTGAAGAAGATAAAAATATTGAGTTTACTGAAGGGGCTGTAATAATAGATAAAGAAAATTTTAATGGAGTAGAACTTGAAAATTTAGAAGTAGAAGATGAAGGATTAAGAATAAAATTAGTTATTAATTTAGAAGAAACAATAAAGAAAAAATAATAAAATCTATAAAAATTATTTGGAGGAAAAAATGTTAAAGACGAATATAGATTTATTAAAGGGAAAAATTTTAAAATCACTAATAATTTTTGCAATTCCACTTTTTATATCAAACTTATTTCAGCAGTTATATAATACTGTTGATATAACAATTGTTGGAAATTACTTAGGGGATGAATCATTAGCAGCAATGGGTGCTTGTGCAGCAGTGTATGAATTATTAGTAGGCTTTGCTTTAGGGGTAGGTAATGGACTTAGTATTGTTACAGCAAGAAGTTATGGTTCAAATGATGAAGATATGGTAAAAAAATCAGTAGTTGGTTCAATGGTTATAGGCATAGGAATAACAGCTATAATAATGCTTATATCAATATTATTTTTACTTCCATTATTAGAGCTTTTAAATACTCCAGAAAATATTTTAGAAGAATCATATTCATATATTTCTACAGTTACTATGTTTGTTGGTGTTATGTTTTTATATAATCTTTGTGCAGGATTTTTAAGGGCTATTGGAAATAGTATTATTCCTCTAGTATTTCTTATAGTATCTTCTTTATTAAATATTGCATTGGATATAGTATTTATTACACAATTTAACATGGGAATAAAAGGAGCAGCTATAGCAACAATTATTGCACAAGGAATTTCAGCTGTTTTATGTATTGTTTATATTTATTTAAAATGTCCAATTCTCATACCTAAAAAGAAACATTTTGTTTTTGATAAGGAATTATATAAAGAATTATTAGGACAAGGATTATCTATGGGTGTTATGCTTTTAATTGTATCAGCAGGAACAGTTATATTACAAAAAGCAATAAATAATTTAGGGTATTTAATTATTGCAGGACATACTGCAGCACGTAAGTTAAACTCATTTGCTATGATACCTGCTGCTTCTTTAGCATTAAGTTTAGCAACTTTTGTTTCTCAAAATAAAGGAGCAAATCAAAAAGATAGAATAAAAAAAGCAGTAAATTATTCAAATATATTGTCAATAATCTGGGGAATTACCATTACAGTTGTCTTAATATTTTTGGCACCTACACTTATAAAGTATTTATCAGGCTCTAATGAAGAGGTTGTTATTAATAATGGAGCAAGATATTTGATAATAAATGCACCTTTTTATGCAGTACTTGGAATATTATTAAACCTAAGAAATGCACTTCAAGGCTTAGGTGAAAAATTAATCCCATTAGTTTCAAGTATTATTGAATTTTTTGGAAAGATAGTGTTTGTTATATTATTTATTCCAAGTTTAAAGTATTTTGGAGTAATTATTTGTGAGCCAGTTATCTGGTGTCTTATGTGTTTACAACTTACCTATTCTTTTTATAAAAATCCATATATAAGAAAAAAGAAATAAGTTGATGAAATTTTAATTTGTGTAAAAAATAGGAGGGTTAATGAAAGTGATACCTAACAAAGAGCAGAAAGAATTAATAGATGAATTAGATAGAAATATATTGCTTATTGCTCCAGCAGGAACTGGAAAAACTGAAGCAATATCTGAAAGAATTGTAAATATAATAAAAAATAATAAAGCAAAGCCTAATGAAATATTATGTATAACATTTACTAATAAAGCTTGTAAAGAAATGAAGG
Source organism: Clostridium sp. (assembly GCA_022785265.1). Taxonomy (GTDB): domain Bacteria; phylum Bacillota; class Clostridia; order Clostridiales; family Clostridiaceae; genus Clostridium. Next base: position 5,102 of record JALFQD010000102.1, read on the forward strand.
AAAGAATAGAAAAGGCAGTTTCTAAGGATTCAAAGGATATAACAGTTAAGACTTTTCATTCATTTTGCTTAGAGATAATAAAAGACAATGCAAAAAGAAAAACAGATATTTTTACTGATTTTACTGTTATAGATGAAGAGGATAGTAAGGAGATAATAGAAAAGATTAACAATATTTTTTCTATTAAATCTATGTATGATTTTATTTCAATGGTAAAAGATACAAGAATTAAGTTGAATTATATTACAGAAGATACAGTTAATGATTATAATAGGGTAATTAAATATTTATTTAATGAAAAAAGAAAAGAAATTAAAGAAATATGTACATTAAAAGAAAGAGGTTTTGATAGTAATCTTTTTAATGCTCTTGAAAGATATGGAGATATACTTGTTAACAAATATAATAATGAACTTAGAAAAAATCATATGCTTGATTTTAGTGATTTGATAATAGAAGCAAAAAAGTTGTTTGAAGATGAAGAGATTGTTAATAATTATAGGAATAAATATAAGTATATAAATATTGATGAAGTTCAAGATACAAGCCTTTTAGAATATAGAATAATAGAGAAAATTTTTGAAGGTAATAATATAGTTTTTTGTGGAGATAAATTTCAAACAATTTATGGATGGCGTGGGTCAAATCCTAAAGAAATTGAAAAGGAGTTTAAAAATAAATATAATCCTAGGACAATACAGTTTTCGAAAAACTATAGAGGAACTAAACTTCTTACTAAAGCATCAGATGAATATTTAAAAAATGCTTTTAATGATGAATATAAAGAAGTTTATTTAAATGATATTGAAGCTGTAAGTAATATTGAAGGAGAGAGGATAACACATAAAATTCTTTCAACTAGAAAAGAAGAGGCAGAATATATTCAAAAAACAATAGATGAAATTTACAATAAGGATAACTCTAAAAAGAAAATATGTATATTAACTAGAAGTAATTTTGTAAATATTGAATTAAGTGAGTATTTAAAAAATAATTCCTCTAAATATGAATTTGCCCTTGTTGACCAATATAAGTTTTTTAGAAGGGAAGAAATTAAGGATATAACAGCATTTTTTAAGATAATAGTTAATAAAAATGACTCAGTAAGTCTTGAAAGAATATTAAATAAGTTTTGTAAAGGAATTGGAGCAAAAACCTTAGAAGAAATCCAATCAAAGCACTATAAGGAAGTAGGAGTAAAACTTACAGATTTTATAGAAGAAAATATTACAGGAGAGTATTTTTCAAATTTATTAGATATTTATGATTCAAATGGCACAATAATAGTTTTTGATGTAGAAAGTACAGGAACAGATGTTACTAAAGATGAAATAATACAAATTGCAGCAATAAAAATAGATAAAGATGGAGAAGTTATAGATTCTTTTGAAAGATTTATAAAACCTAATAAATCAGTAGGAAGCTCAGTTTTGGTACATGGATTTAGCGATGAGTATTTAAAAAAATATGGAGAAGATAAAGAAAAAGTCTTTGAAGAATTTCTTGAATATTCAAAGGGTGCGTTAATTGTTGGACATAATGTAAACTATGATATAAGCATATTAAATAGTGAACTTGAAAGATGTAAAATGAATAAGCCTAAATTTAAGGGAATATATGATACTTTAGATATATATAGAAGATTTTATCCTAATTTACCTAACCATAAGCTAGAAACTTTAAGTAAAATCTTTCCTATAAAACATAGTCCAAGCCATAATGCTTTAGATGATGTAAAGGCAACAGCTTATCTACTTGTATATGCAATAAATGAAAAGATAAGAAAAACTTCCTTAGAAAGAATAGGGCTTATGGGTAAATATATAAAATCCTTCAAAGAAGTTTCATTAGATATAAATAAGCTAATAAGAGAAAGCTATAATAAAAGACCATATGAAATTATAGATTATATACTAAATAACTTTAATTTTGAAAATAAATATGGTGATAAAAAAGAAGAAAAGTTTAATAGAATAAATGATTTTAAAGAGTTTTTAAAAATGTTTGATGATAAAGAAAAAAGTAGTAGAGATTCCTTAATAGAAGTTGTAAGCTTAACCTCTTTGTCAAATGGAGAAATAGAAGAGATAATGCTTGAAAGGACAGGAAAAGAAAGAATACCAATAATAACAGTACATCAATCAAAAGGTTTAGAATTTGATTATGTGTTTTTAGCAGGTCTTGAAGAAAAGATTTTTCCAACCTCTCAAGCTATAAATAAAAGAGATTTAACAGAAGAAAAAAGACTTTTTTATGTTGCCATAACAAGAGCAAAAAAGAAATTATATTTAACAAATAGCAAAATAAATAAATGGGGAAGAGCTACTGATGAAAGTAGATTTATTAAGGATATTAATTCTAAATATTTAATATACTAAAATACAAAAACTTTTTAGGAGGGGTAAAAATAAAAACTTTCTTTTTAGGAATAAAGGAAATAAATAAATCTTATAGAAAAATATTTTTTAATAAAAACATATTATTAAGATTAACAGAAAGCACAATGATATTTTTATCAGAAGGGTCTTGTTTTTTGGGAATATACATTTTATTTGGAAGGTATTTTAATATATCTTCCTTTTTTAAAGCTATAATACTTGGAATTATATATATAATTTTTCATTACTTAATTGGATATATACTTCTTCTTTCATCAAGAATACATGAATTTATGAATAAAAGTGTAGAGGATAGTATAGAAGGATATTTTTTATTAAGCTATTTTATTATAAGTATATATTCTTTTTTCTTAATAATTTTTCCGAAAGTTATAAAAATATTTTTTATACCAGGTGTTTTAGGATTTATAATATGTTATATACTTAATTTAAAAATATTATTTAAAATTATGAGAAATCCAAAAAATATTAAGTTTACTAAAGCTGATTCATCAAATTTATCTAAATTAACAATAGCAGCTTTAGTTATAGTAAGTATGATTATAATAAATTTATATTTAGGAGTGTGTCTTATAAAAGCATATGATGTAAATGCTTTCTCAAACAATCCAAGCAATTTTGATTTATTATATTTTACAATAACTACATTCACAACTATTGGCTTTGGAGACATTGTTCCAATAAACTTTTATGCTAAGCTTATTACAATTTTAATTGCTTTTAGTAGTGTAGTTGTAATTACAATATTTCTTGGGAGTATATTCTCATATAAAAAGGAGAGATTATGATAATAGATTTATCTTATAAAATTCATAAAGGTATGCCAAAGTATCCAGGAGATGATGATATTTCTTTATTAGAAGATAAAAGCTATGAAAAAGATGGATACACTTCATATATAATAAAATCAGGAATGCATTTAGGAACTCATATAGATGCTCCTATGCATTTAACTAATGATAAAAGATTTATAAGTGAATTTTCTTTAGATAACTTTTATGGA
>JALFQD010000114.1 GCA_022785265.1 Clostridium sp.
AAAAATAAAAAACTGATCGAATGAAAAACAACAAATATCTCATCTATTCATTTACGGAATCGAACGATACTAATCAAATACAATCCATAGATAATCGAATCAAAAAATCGATTGCACAGACAGTGTGAGGCGTATGATGACTATCAGAGCAAATACCCCATTTATCATTCACTCTTGTCATAATTTTTACGTAGAAAAATGAAAAAATAAAAAACTGATCGAATGAAAAACAACAAATATCTCATCTATTCATTTACAGAATCAAATGATTCCAATCATATATAATCAATCATTATACCAATCAAAAAATCGATTGCATAGACAGTGTGAGGCGTATGATGACTATTAACTCAAATACCCCACTTATCATTCACTCATATCATAATTTTTACGTAGAAAAAATGAAAAAAATCAAAAAATCCCATCAAAAACAACAAATATCTTACCTATTCATTTACAGAATCAAACAATTCCAATCAAATACTATCTATCATTATACCAATCAAAAAATCATCCACTTAGACAGTGTGAGGCGTATGATGACTATCAGAGTAAATACCCCACTTTTCATAACCATGAAAAATAAAATTAAACCAAAAAACAATGAAAATTATTTTCATATACCTATAATACTCATTAATCCCATAATCAAATAATTTATATACATATACAATCCATCAAATCTATATATCAGGTATCATTCATTTCAATCATCAATAATCATATACCATCATACCAACCCCACTCCCTACACAATCAATCCAACAAACAATCATAAAATCAATGAAATTCATAATAATAACAAATAATAAAATTTAAAGAAATAATCTATATAAATAGTTCAAATAAATAGGAAACCCTAGATATTTACATTCAACTATGATGTATAAGAACTTGAAATAACAAAACCCTAGCGATACAATGTAAACCCCAAAAATAAGGATAAAAAGAAGAAACTAATGTGTTTAGGTGTTCATTTGCATTAGTAATTTAATGCATGAAGGTAATTAATGATTGACAAGATACGAAACTGGTAAGGAAATAGAATATACCTTTAAAAAGTAAGTTTTGAAAAATAAAAAAAAGAGTAACAGAAGTAAAGCAATTGAAAAAGTGAAAATTTTTTAAATTTCAAAAATGAAAAAAAGGATAATTTGGGAACCTTACATGAATAACTTGAAGTTAATTAGAATTCACCTTAAGTGAAAGTAGTAATTGAACACATAATTTAATATTTAGAAGTAAAAAATAATACAGATAAGATTTTAGAAGTAAATATATTTTTTAAGTGTTTAAAAAAAAATTAAAAGCAAAAGCTTTTAAAACACAACAATTAAAACAAACATTTAAAGAATATAAAGAAAATAAAATTTTATTAATGTTATTTTAGAAAATAAATAATTAATTTTATGGTTACCTAAAACATTAATAATTAGAGAAATCTCTGGTTAGTGAATATATGAAATATGAAAAATATTTTATATATTCAAAGGATAAAATTTTTTCAATTGAATCAATTGAAAAAGAAATTGTTGTGAATAATTTTTGTTGGTATAGTGGAAGGAAATAAAAATCAAATATACAAAAAGATTTTAATTAGAAAAAGAAAATTTAAATTTTCTGAAGTATAAATTAAAATAATTTTTGATATCTGGTTGATCCTGCCAGTATTATATGCTGATGTTAAAGATTAAGCCATGCATGTGTAAGTATAAAGACCAAGAAGGATGAAACTGCGAACGGCTCATTACAACAGTTATAATTTCTTTGATTAGTAAAATATAAGGAATACCTTTGTGAATAATAAAGATAATACTTGAAACGATCCTAATTGAATCAAATCAATTAGGCATAATTATCAACTGATAGTTATAGGAAAGAAGTTTATTAAGAAAAAGAACAAATTTTACAATTGTAGAAATCGTAAGATTTTAACAAGTAATCAATGAAAATATCTGATCTATCAACTAGTTGGTAGTATAGAGGACTACCAAGGTTATAACGGATAACGAGAAATTAGGGTTTGACATCGGAGAAGGAGCTTTAAAAATGGCTACTACTTCTAAGGAAGGCAGCAGGCGCGTAAATTACCCACTTTTAACATAAAGAGGTAGTGACGACAAATAACTCTTTTAAAGCCGTAAGGTTTTAATTGAAGGAATGAATATAATGTAAATAATTATATGAAAGCAATTGGAGGGCAAGTCTGGTGCCAGCAGCCGCGGTAATTCCAGCTCCAATAGTATATATTAAAGTTGTTGTGATTAAAACGCTCGTAGTTGAATGATATAGTATTATTTTTCTTTAAAAGATTAATGATCATTTTCATTAATTGATTAAAGAATAACAATAATAATACAGAAGGAATTTTTAAAATAGAAATATTTTAAAAAATTACTTTGAATAAAATAGAGTGTTTAAAGCAAAACATTAGTTAATGAATAATGAAGCATGGGACAATAATAAGGAGATTCAGAAATGAATTTCGAGAAAAAGATTAAAAGGAATAATTGGGGTAATTTAGAAGAAGATGGGAGAGGTGAAAATCCATGATCATCTTTAGATAAACTAGAGCGAAAGCATTTTACTCAATTATATTCATTAATCAAGAACGAAAGTTAGGGGATCGAAGACGATCAGATACCGTCGTAGTCCTAACTATAAACGATGTTAACCAAGGATTGGATAAAATTCAAAAATTAAAATAAATTTAAATGATTAACTTGTTAATCGTTTTAAATTTAATTTAATAATATAATCACTTTATTCAGAACTTGAAGAGAAATCTATGAGTTTATGAACTTCAGGGGGAGTATGGTCACAAGGCTGAAACTTAAAGGAATTGACGGAAGGGCACACCAGGAGTGGAGCCTGCGGCTTAATTTGACTCAACACGGGAAAACTTACCAAGACCGAACATAATAAGGAATGACAGATTAAAGGTTCTTTCATGATTTTATGGGGAGTGGTGCATGGCCGTTCTTAGTTGGTGGAATGATTTGTCAGGTTAATTCCGGTAACGAACGAGACTTAAACCTATTAATTAGTTGAATACCTAAAAGATATTCATGTAGTAATACAATTATTATTTTATAATAATACTACTTAAAGGGACACATATCAATCTCTTTAATATAATTTAATTAATAATTAAATAATTTCGTAAGGAATTAAATAATTATATAAATTATATAAAAGAAAAGATAAAGGAAGCTTTAAGCAATAACAGGTCTGTGATGCCCTTAGACATCTTGGGCTGCACGCGCGCTACAATGGAAATACTAAAGAGTAGTAATTTAGATATTGGAAATAATAAATATTTATACTTGTATAAATATTTATTATTAGAAAATATTTTAACTAATCTGAAAAGATAAGTAAAACTCAAATTATTAAACTTGACAGGGATTAATGATTGAAATTATTTGTTATGAACGAGGAATTCCTTGTAAAATTGCGTCATTAACACAAGTTGAATACGTCCCTGCCCTTTGTACACACCGCCCGTCGCTCCTACCGATTGAATAAAGAGGTGAAATTCTAGGATTTATTATAGTAATATAATGAAAAATGGATGTAAACCCCCTTATTTAGAGGAAGGAGAAGTCGTAACAAGGTTTCCGTAGGTGAACCTGCGGAAGGATCATTACTAAAAACAATTATATTGTTTTTTTTGTAAAACAATTGAAATTATTTAATTTAAATTCAAATTATGTAAATTGAAAAAAGAATTAAAAAGGAATTTGAAAAAAAATAAACTACAAATAAAGTTATAAAGATAACATTGTGGATAGTTTAGTTTCCCAGACGATGAAGAACGTAATGAATTGCGATAATTACTTTGAAATATACAATATGAAAAGTAAATATTTGAATGCATGAAAGTATTTAATTAGCTTTAATTAAATATAAAAGTTTCAATATCCTCTTTTTAAAATAAAATAAATTATAATAAATCAATTAAAACAATTGATTATAAAAAAGAATTTATTAAGAGTAAAATCAAAAGTAAATTCAAAAGTTAAAAAAAGATTTGAAATTTTTAAGATGACTCTCTTAACTTAAGCATATCAATAAGAGAAGGAAAAGAAAATAACAATGATTTCTTTAGTAATGGCGAATGAAAAAGAAATAATGACCAAGTTGGTAGAATTAATTAATTGTAAAACTTTTAAAGGAGTATAGAAATATATGAGATTGAAAGTAAATTAATTAAAATGTAACCAAAAGAATAATTATATTTAAAATGATTATATAAATAATTTAAATTCCTATGAAAAAAGGAGAAAGACAAAGTGAAATCCTTGTCAAAATTAATTATATAATTACTAAAATATGATTAAGAAAAGAGTAAATTTATTTGGAAGTATAAATTGAAAATGTGATAGTATTCACAAAAGTCTAAATACTATGGGAAAACTGATAGCAAAGAAGTACTGTGAAGGAAAACTTAAAAGAACTTTGAAAAAAGAGTTAAAAGAGCTTGAAACAATGTTATTGTAACGGATATTTTAATAAAAAATTATGGAAATCTAAGTAAAAACCTTAGTAATTGATATTGTTTAAACAAGATAGTTTAAATGATTAAAATGAAAAAGGTAAATGAAAGGATTGAAATAATATTAACAAAAGTATTGTTTTTAATAATATAAATGATTATTAGTTAATTTCAGAATTTTATAAAGAAATTTATTTAATTTAATGAGATTAATAAAAATTAAAATCAATAAATATTAAAAAACAATCAAGTCAAACAATTTAATCTAAGAAGATAAAAATTGTGAAAACTAAACTTTTGATGAATTAAAATATCTACCCGTCTCGAAACACGGACCAAGGAGTCTAACATGGATGCGAAAAAGAAAAGTCATAAAACACTTTTATTTTTAAAGAAATTAAAATAAAGTATGAGAATAAAACAATTATTTAGCAATACTTACTTTTAATAGTAATAGTAAACATGTTAGGACCCGAAAGATGGTGAACTATACTTGATCTAAATGAAGCCGAAAGAAATTTTGGTGGAAGTTTTACGCAGTGTTAACGTGCAAATTACTTGTCATAATTGAGTATAGGGGCGAAAGACTAATCGAACCATCTAGTAGCTGGTTCCACCTGAATATTCCCTTAGGAAGGTTAAAGTGATAATAGTATTGATTGGTAAAGATAATGATTAGGAGTAATGGTGAATTTTAATTTATCAACTTCTTCTCAAACTATGAATGAACAAATAAGAAAATTAAAGATTTTAAAATAAATCATATAATTTTTAAATATAAATACACTTTAAATCGGCCAAGTCTGGTAAGCAGGACTGGCGATGCGGGATGAACCGAACGTTGAGTTAAAGAGCCAAAAAGAAACATAAAGAGTACCATAAAAGGTATTCATTCATTTTGACAATAGGACGGTGGCCATGGAAGTTGGAAACCGCTAAGAAGTGTGTAACAACTTACCTATCGAATGAATGAGTCCTGAAAATGGATGGCATTTTAATTTCTTAAATCTAATACTCAACCTTTAAAATGAAGAAATTTTAAAGAGTAAGGAAACGAAATGGCATATAGATTACTATAAGTAAAGAAGATTATTTGTAAAAATAATTTGAAACAATCTATAGTGCAGATCTTGGTGGTAGTAGCAAATACTAAGAAGAAGTATAAAAACATCTTAGGACTGAAGAGGAGAAAGGTTTCTTAACAACATTACTTGGATAAGAGTTAATCGATCCTAAATGACAGATGGAAATCCTTAAGAAATTGATTATAAAAAAAGTATAATCAAAGGATTAAAAGGGAAAAAGAATAAAAGTTCTTTATCAAAAGATTTTTTAAGAAAATAAAAAATGGTAACATTTAATGAACTTCAAAAGAGATTATAAAAATCTACGGAAGAGTTCTCTTTTCTTCTTAACAAATAAAGGAAAAACTATGAAAATGAATCAATCAGAGAAATAGTTTTTATTTACCTTTGAAAGAAATTCAACATATGATTGAATTGATAGTATTTTTATAATTTTCATAAAAATTGAAGGGAATCAAATAGAAAAATCTTTTGATC
>JALFQD010000118.1 GCA_022785265.1 Clostridium sp.
AACCTTACCACCTACAGTAACTCTACATGCACCACACATACCAGTTCCATCTACCATGATTGGATTCATACTTACTATTGTCTTTATGTTTAACTCTTTAGTTAAAAGACATACAAATTTCATCATTATCATAGGTCCTATTGCTATTACTAAATCATAGTGTTTTCCTTCTTTTTCAACTAAGTCCTTTAGTTTATCTGTAACTAAGCCCTTATAACCTGATGAACCATCATCTGTTGCTAAATAATATTCTCCAGCAACTTCTTTCATTTCATCTTGAAGAATTGCAATATTAGTGCTTCTTGCACCAACTATAACATCTGCACTTATTCCTTGTTTCTTTAACCATTTAACTTGAGGATAAACTGGAGCTGTTCCAACTCCTCCTGCTATAAATAGTATTTTCTTTTTCTTTAATTCTTCTAAATCTTCATCAACCATTTCTGATGGTCTTCCAAGAGGTCCAACAAAATCTCTGAAGTAGTCTCCTTCTTCGTATTTTGCCATTCTTTCAGTTGATGCTCCTATTGTTTGGAATACAATTGTAACTGTTCCTTTTTCAACATCATAATCGCAAATTGTTAATGGAATTCTTTCTCCAATGTCATCCATCTTAACAATTATAAATTGACCAGGCTTAGCTGACTTAGCTACTCTTGGTGCTTCTATATCCATAAGATATATGTTTTCATTTAATTGTCTTTTTTTTACAATCTTATACATGACTTGCCCCCTAAGTATTTTTATGCTGCTTACTGCTAACTTAATTTATATACAGCTTTTATCATTCAGTTACTATTTTACAATAAATTTATATAAAATCAAATTAAAATCATTTATTTTATATGAATTTATTGCTTTTTGGATTAAATTACATAAATTTGAAAGCATTTCTTAATAAAAATATGATAATTTATAGCAAAAGAACTCGGTCTAAAAACCGAGTTCTCAACAAAACTAACAAATATTATTTAGAATAATCAAAGAATCCTTTTCCTGACTTTCTTCCAAGCCATCCAGCTCTAACATACTTTCTTAATAATGTACAACATCTGTACTTGCTATCTCCAGTTTCATTGTATAAAACATCCATTATAGCAACAACTATATCTAATCCTACTAAATCTCCTAAAGCTAAAGGTCCCATTGGGTGGTTAGCTCCAAGTTTCATAGCAGCATCTATATCTTCTGCTGATGCAACACCTTCTTGAAGTATGCAAGCTGCTTCATTTATCATAGGAATTAATATTCTGTTAACAACAAATCCTGGTGCTTCAGAAACTTCTACTGGAGTCTTTCCAATAGCTTCAGACATTTCCTTAACAGCATCAAAAGTTTCTTGAGAAGTTTCAGCTCCTCTTATAACTTCAACTAGCTTCATAACTGGAGCTGGGTTAAAGAAGTGCATTCCTATAACCTTATCTGCTCTCTTTGTAGCTGATGCAACTTCTGTTATTGATAAAGAAGATGTGTTTGATGCTAATATAGTTTCTGGCTTACAGATAGAATCTAATTCAGCAAATATTTCCTTCTTAATCTTCATGTTTTCTACTGCAGCTTCTACAACTAAATCACAATCAGCAGCTAAATTCATATCAGTTGTTCCTGAAATTCTAGAAAGTATAGCTTCCTTATCTTCTTCAGTCATCTTTCCCTTAGCAACTTGCTTTTCAAGTCCCTTAGTGATTCCTGCAATACCTCTTTGAACAAATTCATCTTTTATATCTCTAACAATAACTTCAAAACCTTTTTGTGCGAATGCTTGAACGATACCAGCACCCATTGTTCCTGCACCAAGTACAAATACTTTTTTCATTATAATTCCTCCTAAAAAAATAAAATAATTATATTTTAACGAAATATTTAAATAACATGCATAAGCTATATCCTATGCATGTTAAGTTTTTTATATTATTCAGCTTCTTTTATAGCCTTAGCTTGAGCTATTAATTCAGGTAATACCTTCTTAACATCTCCAACTATTCCATAATCAGCAACGCTCATTATTGGAGCAGTTTCGTCTTTGTTTATAGCTATTATAACTTCTGAATCTTGCATACCAGCTACGTGTTGGATAGCTCCTGAAATACCACATGCTATATATATAGTTGGCTTAACAGTCTTACCAGTTTGACCTACTTGGTAAGCATTTTCTATCCATCCCTTTTCAACTGCTGCTCTAGAACCAGCAACAACTCCACCTAAAACATCAGCTAATTCTTGAAGCATTGCAAAGTTTTCCTTAGAACCTACTCCTCTACCACCAGCTACTATTATCTTAGCTTCTGATATATCAATTATATCCTTAGCAGTCTTAACAGTTTCTATAACCTTTGTTCTAACATCGCTATCTGCTAAGTTAACATTAACTTTTTCTATATTACAGTTGCTAGCATCTGTATTTACAGCTTCAAATACTCCAGGTCTTACTGTAGCCATTTGAGGTCTGTGGTCTGGACAAGCTATTGTAGCCATTAAGTTACCACCAAATGCTGGTCTTGTAGCTAAAAGGTCTCCATTTTCAACTTCAACATCAATTGAAGTACAGTCAGCAGTTAATCCTGTAGATAATCTAGCTGCTATTCTAGGACCTAAATCTCTTCCTATGAAAGTAGCTCCTACAAATAATATTCCTGGCTTTCTTTCTGTTGCTAAATCACAAATAACCTTTGTGTAAGCATCAGTTGTGTAATGTTCTAAGTTCTTGTCTTCTGCAACTAATACTTCATCAGCACCATGTGCAGCTAACTTTTCTGCTAAGTTAGAAACATTGTTTCCTAATAATAAAGCTGTAAGCTTTACTCCTAATTTATCAGCAACTCTTCTACCTTCTCCAAGTAATTCTAGAGATACTTTTTGTAATTCGCCTTCTCTTTGTTCAGCAAAGACCCAAACGCCCTTGTAATCTGCTATGTTCATATTCAATTAACCTCCTATTATATTAGATGTAGTGTTTTTCCTTTAATTTTCCTAAAACGTAAGCTGCTGATGCTTTAGCATCTTCCTTAACTAATTCTCCAGCACCCTTAACTTCTTTAGTCATTGATTTCTTAACCTTTGTTGGTGAACCCTTTAATCCTAATTCACTTGGGTCTACATCTATATCAGCTGCAGTCATAATCTTTATTTGATCATCATTAGTTGCAAATATGTTAGCAACATTCATGTATCTTGGTTCATTTAATTCTTCAATTGCAGTTAATAGACATGGTGTCTTAACTTCAACTACTTGATATCCATCTTCTAAAGCTCTCTTTACAGTTAACTTATCTCCATCAACTTCAACGTTTTGAACATAAGTTACTTGAGGAATTCCTAAATGTTCAGCTATTTCTGGTCCAACTTGTGCAGTATCTCCATCGATAGCTTGTCTTCCTGCAAATATTAAATCATAATCAAATTTCTTTATAAGACCTGCTAATGCCTTTGAAGTAGCTAAAGTATCAGCTCCTCCAAGTACTCTATCAGTTAAAAGTACAGCTTCATCTGCACCCATACATAAAGCTTCTCTTAAAGCTGCCTTTGCAGTTGGGATACCCATGCTTACTACTGTAACTTTTCCTCCAACTTTTTCTTTTAATTGAAGTGCTCCTTCTAAAGCATGTTTATCTTCTGGGTTTATTATAGCTGGAACTCCATCTCTTATTAATGTTCCAGTCTTTGGATCTATTTTAACAGCTGTAGTATCTGGAACTTGCTTTAAACAAACTACTATATTCATTATTTAGTGCCTCCTATTTTAAAATGTTTCCTGAGATAACCATCTTTTGAACTTCTGAAGTACCTTCATAAATTTCTGTTATCTTAGCATCTCTCATCATTCTTTCCATTGGATATTCCTTAGTGTATCCATATCCACCAAAGATTTGAACTGCCTTAGTTGTTACTTCCATAGCAGTTTCTGCTGCAAATAATTTTGCTCTAGCAGCATCTATAGTGTAAGGTTTTCCAAGTTGCTTATTCATAGCTGCTTTGTATACTAAATGCTTAGCTGCTTGAATCTTAACATCCATTTCAGCAATGTACCATTGTAATCCTTGGAATGCTGCAAGTGGCTTTCTGAATTGTTTTCTTTCCTTCATGTATGCAACACATTCTTCAAATGCACCTTCTGCAATACCTAAAGCTTGAGCTGCTATACCAATTCTTCCTCCATCAAGAGTCTTCATTGCTATACCAAATCCCTTACCTGGCTTTCCAATTAAGTTTTCAGCAGGTACTATACAATCTTCCATTATTAATTCAGTAGTAGAAGATGCTCTTATACCCATCTTGTTTTCTAAGTTTCCTATTGAGAATCCTGGGAATCCTTTTTCTACGATAAATGCAGATATTCCTCTTGTTCCTTGGCTCTTATCTGTCATAGCAAATATTATGAAAGTATCAGCAACTCCACCATTTGTTATGAATATCTTTGAACCATTTAATACATAATGGCTTCCATCTTCGCTTAATACTGCAGTTGTTTGTTGTCCAGCAGCATCAGTACCAGCACCTGGTTCAGTTAAACCAAAAGCACCTATCTTCTTACCTGAACATAAGTCTGGTAAATACTTAGCCTTTTGTTCTGGAGTACCGTTTTCGTTTATTACTGAAGCACAAAGTGAAGTATGAGCAGAAAGTATAACACCTGTAGTAGCACATGCTTTTGATAATTCTTCAACAGCGATTATGTAAGATAAAACATCACCGCCTGCTCCTCCTACTTCCTTAGAAAATGGAATACCCATCATTCCTAGCTTAGCCATTTTTTTCACATTTTCCATTGGGAATTCTTCAGTTTCATCGATTTCTGCAGCTATTGGCTTTACTTCATTAACTGCGAATTCTCTAACCATTTGTTGTACTAATTCTTGTTCTCTAGTTAATTCAAAATTCATTTAATTAACCCTCCTTAAAATATATCATCTAAAAACAATTATTTGTTTTGGAAGTTCTTTTCTTTTCTTCTTTCTAAGAAAGCAGACATTCCTTCTTTTTGGTCAGCACTTGCAAAGCACTTACCAAAGTCTTCTGCTTCTATAGCAACTGCTTTATCTATATCAACTTGCATACCTCTATTAATTGCATCTTTACATAGTCTTACTGCAATTGGAGCGTTAGCCATGATTTTATTAGCCATAGCTTTAGCTTCATCCATTAAAGATTCTAAAGGTACTACCTTGTTAACTAATCCTATTCTATATGCTTCATCAGCTTTTATGTTTTGAGCAGTATATATTATTTCTTTAGCCTTACCTAGTCCAACTATTCTAGCTAATCTTTGAGTTCCGCCAAATCCTGGTGTAATTCCTAGACCAACTTCTGGTTGACCAAATACAGCTTTTTCAGATGCTATTCTTATGTCACATGCCATAGATATTTCACATCCACCACCAAGAGCAAATCCTTGTATAGCAGCTATAACTGGTTTGTTTAAGTCTTCAAGTCTTCTAAATACCTTGTTTCCAAGAGCACCAAAAGCTTGCCCCTCTTCTTGATTTAAGTCCTTCATTTCTGCTATATCAGCTCCAGCAACAAATGCTTTTTCACCTGCTCCTGTTAAGATAACTGCATAAATGTTGTTGTCATTTTCTAAGTCTTCAATAACTGTGTCAAGGTCTTTTAAAGTTTCTGAATTTAAAGCGTTTAAAGCCTTTGGTCTATTGATTGTAACAATAGCTAAGTGACCTTCTTTTTCAAGAAGTACGTTCTTTAATTCCATGTTCCTTTGTCCTCCTAATTTTTATACTTATTTTTTATGCAAAAATCTATTAAAATTCAAAAGTAATGAATATATAGATTATTGTAAATTATTTTCTTGTTTTTTTAACTTATTTTTTATATATTCTTAATTTTGTTAATATTATAACAAACTAAGCAAAAAAATAATTGAAGCCTTTTAGCTTCATGTATCATTATAATGCTTTATCTTAGTTTTTGCAATATATAAAGCATGATTTAATTAAAATTACTCTCTTGTGTGTAATAAATAAATAAGTGTTGATAAGCTTTCACTTAAATGTACATTCTCCACCTTTACATCGTCAGGAACACTTAAATCAACAGGTGCAAAATTCCATATACCTTTAATGCCACCTGAAACAAGTTCATCACATACTCTTTGAGCATTCATTTTAGGAACACAAATAATTCCAATAGCTATATCATTATTTTTTAAATACTCTTTCAAATTACTCTCTGCATCAATTTCAATATCCCTAATTTTTGTTCCTATAACTTTAGGATTTACATCAAATATTGCTACAAGCTCTATTCCAAGCCTTTCAAAGCTTGCATAATTGGCAATAGCTTGCCCAATATTACCTGCTCCAACCATTATAGTTTTATAATTTTGGTCAAGACCTAATATAGATACTATTTGATTATAAAGCTCCCTTACATTATATCCATAGCCTTGTTGGCCAAAATCTCCAAAGCAGTTTAAATCTTGCCTAATTTGTGATGCAGTAAATCCTATTTTTTCTCCTAATTCTTTAGAAGATATTCTATCTACATCATTTTTCATTAATTCCTTAAGATATCTATGATATTTAGGTAATCTTTTTATAACAGCCATAGAAATATTTTTTTTCTTTTCCATACTGTATCTCCCTTTCTTTAATAAAAATCTATCTTATTATTTTACCACAAAAGTTTAATTATAATCTATTCTTAATTTATATAAATTATCTTACATTTTTATATTAAATTTTATTGATAATCTTAATAAATCATCTTAAATTACTCAACATATTTTTATACTATCAGGAAATTATATATTTTGAAAACTATGGATAACTTGCTAGGTTAATAATAAAGCTTAATAAAAGAAACAAGTTTAAGAATTTCCTTTCATTTTGTTAGAAAGTTTTAATTATTATTTTGTGTTGACTTGGAGCCTGTCGACGCAAAAAACAAAATAATAATTAAAACTTTTTATAAAATAAAAATATGTGGAAAAATCATATATTAAGGTATATAATATATATATTAACATTTTTAAATGAAGGGGGATTTATATATGATTAAAATTGTAATGAACAGTGGTAAAGAATACCAAATCCATGATGCAGATTTAAATTCTGTTCTTTTTACTGATGAAAAATTATCTAATGGAGAAACAGTAAAGGTTTTAAGAGATGAAATAATTAGAATTCCAAAAACTAATGTCCTTATAAGACCAACTTGCATCTCTTCATTAGAAGAAATTCCTAACTCATAAGTACAATAAAAAGAATGATTTTTGTTAGAGCAAAAAAAGAATTGTCTTATCTTAAACTATTTTATATAAGACAATTCTTTTTTATATTATTTTAAGCTTTAAGTGCTCTCATTGAATTTAATACTGCAAGTAATGTTACTCCTACATCTGCAAAAACGCCTTCCCATATATTAGCCATTCCTAAAGCTCCTAAGACTAAAACACCTACTTTTATAATTAATGAGAATATTATATT
>JALFQD010000124.1 GCA_022785265.1 Clostridium sp.
TTAATTTTGGAGGAAATAAATGAAACTTTTTCTTTTAATTTTACTAATTTTAATTATTCCCATTCCAATTAAAATTAGTATTTCCTATACAAAAGAAAATTATTATATAAAAATATATAAATTCAATATTTTAAAAAAACAAAATCTTAATAATGAAGAAATAACCACAAAAAACAAAAAAGAAAAACCTTATAAAAAATTTAAGAAAAATAGAAAACTTGAAATAAGCTATGTAATAGAAATAATTAAAGCATTAAATAAAAATCATTTTAAACCAAAGCTAAATCTAAAAGGAGATTTTCAATATTCCTTAAATGATGCTGCTAAAACAGCTATTTTTTATGGAATACTCCAAAGTATAAGCCCTTACATATTAGAAGGATTTAAAATTCCATTCAAAATAAAATCATTTAAATTATTTATAAAACCTATATTTAAAGATGAATTTATAGGAAATTTTAATATTACATGTATAATTTTTTTATCATTTGGCAAAACTATAATTATAATTTGCTTAATAATAAAGGCGATTTTAAATAAAAAAAAAATTAAAAATAAAGGAAGGTTTATATAATGAACAGCAATCATCAAGTTGAAAATTTAATGAAAAGTACAATGGAAAACTTAAGAAATATGATAGATGTAAATACTGTTGTAGGAGATACTGTTGAAATGAGTAATGGAAATTGTATAATTCCTATATCTAAAGTCACTTTTGGTTTTGCTTCAGGTGGAAGTGATTTTGCACTTAATAATGAAAATTATAAAGATGGAGACTACCCTTTTGGAGGTGGTACAGGAGCTGGTGTTTCTGTTAAGCCTGTTGCCTTTCTTGTAGTTAGAGATGAATCTGTAAGGCTTCTTCCAGTAGAGCAAGATACAACATATGATAGAATAGTAGATACAGTTCCTCAAGTTCTTGAAATACTAAAAGATTTTATAAAAAATAAAGATAAAAAAAGCCAAAATAATGATAATTGTGAAGAGGATATAAATGAATCTAATGTATTTGAATCTTCCTGTTCATCTTATCATTTAAATAGAGAAGACTAAATAGTCATTTATGGAGCTGTAACATTAACAAATATTCACACAATATAGCATTTTAAGTATATAAAATATGCTATATATTATTATTAGAATTTTTTGTGCAACAACTCCATAAATTATTTTAAATATTAAAATTATTAAAGTCTATTTCTAAGTCATCATAAATATTTACTTTAATTTTATCATTAAATGTATAAACTTCTGGAGACTCATAATTTTCTCCAGTCAATACATAAACAAAAACACTTCTTTTTCTAGGATCAATAATCCAATATTCCTTGACTTTATATTTTTGATAAAGATTTAATTTTGTTACATAGTCATGTCCTACACTAGAAGGCGATGCAATTTCAACTATCATATCAGGAGAACCAGTACACCCAGCATCAGTTAATTTATTTTTATCACATATAACTGAAATATCTGGTTGAACTACTGATTGACTATTAATAACCTCTTCATCATCATTCTTTAGTATTACATCAAATGGAGCAGGATAAACAACACAATCGCCTTTATTTGATTTTATATAATTTCTTATTTCAGAACTAATTTCCATAACTAAATGCTGATGTATCCTTGATGGTGCTGGTGACATATTAAAAATTTCTCCTTCTATAATTTCTATTCTTTCATCATCTGTAAAAGTTAAATAATCTTTATAAGTATATAATTTATTTTTTTTTGGTATCATAGAAAAAACCTCCTTAAAAATTACTTATAAACTTTCTGAAGTTGATTATCTTTAATAAAATTTTATCAATTTTTGATTTGAAGGTAAACAAAAAATAATTTCCACTTTATAAGTTTTTTTCTATGTCACTTTCATTTAAGATTTTTTCTGTATCATCTGTTGTATCGTCAAATAAATCTAATGAAGGAAGTTCTTTTAAATCATTAAGCTCAAATTGTCTTAGAAATTCATCTGTAGTTGAATATAAAATTGGTCTTCCTGGAACATCAAGTCTACCACTTTCTTTAATTAGATTTTTTTCAATTAGCTTTTGTATTGCACTTTCAGATTTTACTCCCCTAATTTCATCTATATCAATTCTTGTAATAGGTTGTTTATATGCAATAATTGCTAAGCTTTCAAGCGAAGCTTGTGATAGAGATTGTCTCTTATTTTTCTTAAGAAGCCTTTGTATATAATCACTATTTTCACTTTTAGTTACAAGCTGATAATTATCTTTTATTGAAATAAGTTTAATTCCTCTCTCAGAAGCTTCATAATCAGTTATCATTTCATTTAAAATTTCTTCTATATATCTTGGAGGCATCTCTAAATTTATAGAGATATCTCTTAAGCTTAAAGGCTCACCACTAACAAAAAGAATAGATTCTATTATTGATTTTATTCGTTGCTTTTTTGAGGCCTCTTCAAATTCTACTTGTCCAAATTCAAAGTTATTCATTTTCTATTCCCCTTTCTATTAATATATTTCCAAAGCCTTCATTTTGATATACCTTAACAGTTTTAAGCTTCATAAGTTCAAGCAATGCTAAAAATGTAACTACATACTCTAATTTACATTCACACTCTAAAGTTAAATCATCAAAGGCAACTATTTTTCCAGTAGGAATTGTATTTTTTAAATATTCAATCTTATCTTCAATTTTGTATTTATCAACTTGTATATTTTTTTGTATAGTTGTTGTTTTATTTTGTTTATTTAAATAAGTTTCAAGTAAATTATTATAAATTCTATATAAATCTAAAAGAGAAATATTTTTTAAAGAATCATTTGTATCTTTATCACTTTTTATTTCTTCAATAATCTCTGGTTTTTTAGAATAAACATCTCCTGAATTAAGATACTTGTCCTTAAAAAATAAAGTTGAAGCTTTGATTTTCTTATATAGTATAAGTTTTTCTAAAAGCTTTTTTTCTATATCTTCTTCATCCTCTTCTTCATTATTATTTTTTATTTTAGGAAGAAGTGTTTTAGATTTTATTTCTATTAAAGTGGCAGCAACCACTATAAACTCAGAGGTGATTTCAAGGTCCATCTCCTTCATAGTATCTAAATAAGCCAAATATTGATTTGTAATTTTATATATTTCTACATTATATATATTCATTTTATTTTTCTTAATCAAGTGTAACAATAAATCAAAAGGTCCTTCAAAATTGGCTACCTTAATTTTAGGAAGTTCCATAGGTTAAATTTTCACCTCATTTTGTATTAACTGTAATTAGTCTTGAAATAGCATTATATCAATCATAATAAATATAATACTTTATGACTATATTATAATAACAATTTTCTAAATTTTTAACAAGAAAATTATTATAACTAACTAAAAAATATAAAAGCTAAAAATTGAAGGAGTTGTTACATAAAGAATTTCAAGCACAATATATATCATATTTCATATAATTAAATATATATTGTGCTTGAAATGAACTAATATGACAGTTTCTCTTATTTAAGCTAGTAAAATCATATTAAAAATATATAAGTTATTTATATAATCTATTTAAATATTTTCTTTATATTATGTTTTAAGCCTTCAAATATGCCACCTTTTTCTATGTTTCGGTCACAATATACTTTAACTTCTCCAACCTTTTCTTCTCCAAGGTAAACTTCACATGTTCCTACAATATCACCTTTATTATATTTTTCTTTAAGGTCATTAATAACAATTTTTTTAACAAGTTCTCCATCAGTACCCTTAGGTAAAACCACTTCTAAATCTTCACAAGCTTTAGACATAAAGAATCTATCAGTATTTTTGCCCATGTATACTTGTTCTACATCTTCATCTTTAGATACAAGTTTTTTTCCTTCATACTTTGAAAAACCATAGTTCATAAGAATTCCAGCATCACGATTTCTTATTTTATATGTAGGTGCTCCCATTATTACTGCAAGCATTCTTACTCCATTTCTTTTTGCAGTAGCAGATATACAATATTTTGCTTCACTTGTATATCCTGTTTTTAAGCCATCACATCCATCAAAAAATCTTACAAGCTTATTGTGATTTACAAGCTCTATAGGACTTTTTCTTCCTTCTGAGATTGTTTCCATGTATATGCTTGAATAATTAAGTATTGTTGGATGTTTTAAAAGTTCTCTAGACATTGTCGCAATATCTCTTGCTGTTGACACATGACCTTCTGCTGGCAAACCATTGCAGTTTACAAAATGAGTATTTGTCATTCCAAGTTCTTGAGCTCTTTTATTCATTAAGTTAACAAAATCACTTTCAGTACCACCTATATACTCTGCAATGGCAACAGCAGCATCATTTCCTGAAGCTATGGCAACTCCTTTTAAA
Organism: Clostridium sp.; assembly: GCA_022785265.1. Taxonomy (GTDB): domain Bacteria; phylum Bacillota; class Clostridia; order Clostridiales; family Clostridiaceae; genus Clostridium. Next base: position 4,339 of record JALFQD010000124.1, read on the forward strand.
AGTTCCTCTAAAGTTCTTACCTCTCCAGTATCAAGAAGCATTGTACTTCCTCCCATATTTTTAGCATTTTCACTACAGGTAACCTTATCTTGAAGAGAAACTTTATTGCTATCTATAGCTTCCATTGCAAGAAGCATTGTCATTACCTTTGTTACAGATGCTGGGGCATACTTTTCATCAATATTTTTTTCATATAATATTTTACCTGATATAGGCTCAATTAATAATGCTGACTTTGCTTCAATTCCATTCATTGTATTATCTTCAGCATTTACATTCTTATTGGGAATTAATAAAAATGATAAATTTAATAATAAACTTATTGCAAATACTTTTATAAAATTCTTCTTCATATTTTTATCGCTCCTTTCAATTATAGTATTTCCAAATACTAAAAAATTATGTTATAGTATATTAAAATAATTAAAAGCAGAATAAATATATCATTTTATCTAAATAACTTTATGGTAAAACAATACATTTATTCTGCTATGATTTAAGTTTTAATTTATTTTATGACTTCATATATTAATGGAATATTGTCTTTAAAGGAGTCTTTAATTTCAATAGCATTAATTAATTTTTCTGAAGCTTTTTCTCCTTTTTCCATATCATTTGCATGAATATAAGCTAAAATTTCTCCTTTATTTACCTTATCTCCACGTTTTTTATTAAGTACAATTCCTACTGATAAATCTATTTCACTTTCTTTAGTAACTCTTCCTGCACCAAGTTCCATTGCTATAAGGCCAAGCTTTTCTGCATGGATTTTTGATATTATTCCAGATTTTTCAGCTTTAACTTCTATTATAAAAGAAGCTTTTTCAAAACAATTTGTATTATCAATATATTTTTCATCTCCACCTTGTGCTTTTACAAATTCCTTAAGCTTTTCTAATGCCTTTCCATTTTTTATATTTTCTAAAAGCATGTTATATCCTTCCTCAAATGAAGAGGCTTTTTTACCTAAAATAAGCATATAACTTCCAAGAGTTAAAGTTAATTCTAAAAGGTCTTTAGGACCATTTCCTTTTAAGGTGTTAATAGCCTCAATAACTTCTAAAGAATTGCCTATGGCATAGCCTAGGGGCTGATCCATATCTGATATAATGGCAATAGTTTGCCTTCCCACATTATTGCCTATATCAACCATTTCTTGAGCCAAAGCTCTTGCCTCCCTAGGAGTTTTCATAAAAGCTCCTTCTCCCACCTTAACATCAAGAACTATGGCATCAGCCCCAGAGGCAATTTTTTTACTCATTATACTTGAAGCTATTAAAGACATATTATCTACTGTAGCAGTAACATCTCTTAAAGCATAAATTTTTTTATCTGCTGGTGCTAAATGCCCTGTTTGGGCAACTAAAGCTATTTTATGTTTATTTACATTATCAATAAATTTTTCTTCAGGAAGGTTAACTGAAAATCCTTTAAAAGATTCCAATTTATCAATTGTTCCACCAGTATGACCAAGCCCTCTTCCAGACATTTTAGCTACAGGAATTCCACAAGAAGCAACAAGTGGTGCAAGAAGTATAGTTGTTTTATCCCCTACTCCTCCTGTTGAATGTTTATCAACCTTTATTCCTTCTATTTTATCTAATGATAAAAGGTCTCCAGAGTTTGCCATAGCTAAAGTAAGGTCAGAAGTTTCTCTTTTATTCATTTTATTAAAATATATTGCCATTAAAAGAGCAGATGCTTGATAATCTGGAATATCTCCATTGGTAAAGCCATTAACAAAATAATCTATTTCTTCCTTTGATAATTCTTTTCTATTTCTTTTATTCATAATTATATCGTACATTCTCATAAATTATTCCTCCTTTAGTACTTCTTTTAAAAAACTTTCTCCTGGTAAAGTATTTTTTATTGAAAGATAATCTAAAATACTCTTTCCTATATTAGAAAAGGATGATTGTACTCCTATATCTATATTTTCTTTAATATTTTCTCCATAAATAAGAATAGGTATGTATTCTCTTGAATGGTCTGTACTTGAAGTTGTAGGGTCACAACCATGGTCTGCTGTTATTATAAGAATATCATCTTCTTTCATGGCATTAAATATCTCTTCCATTCTATTATCAAAATCCTCTAAAGCTTTTCCATAGCCTTTAGCATCATTTCTATGACCAAAATTCATATCAAATTCTACAAGATTTGTAAAAATTAAACCACTAAAGTCCTCTTTCATAAACTTTAAGGTCTTATCAACTCCATCCATGTTATTTTTTGTTAATATCCCTTCTGTTATTCCTTTTGAATTAAAAATATCCTTAATTTTTCCTACTGATTTTACTTCCATATTATTTTCTTTAATATAATCAAGCATTGTTTTACTAAATGGGTCTAGTGCGTAATCATGCCTGTTAGAGGTTCTTGTAAAGTTACCTTCTTCACCTATAAAAGGTCTTGCAATAACTCTTCCAATCATTTTATCTCCAACTAAAAATTCACGAGCCTTTTTACACATATCATAAAGTCTATCTAAAGGAATAACCTCTTCATGAGCTGCTATTTGAAAAACACTATCTGCAGAGGTATAAATTATAGGATACTTTGTTTTTATATGCTCCTCCCCTAGTTCTTTTATTATTTCAGTTCCTGAAGCTACTTTATTTCCAAGAACACCTTCTACATTAGCTTTTTCTTTAAATTCTTCAATTATCTCTTCCGGAAAACCATTAGGATATGTTTTTAAAGGAGTTTTTGTTATCACCCCAGAAATTTCCCAGTGACCTGTTATTGTGTCTTTACCCATAGATTTTTCCATTGCCTTTCCAAAAGACCCTTTAACACATTTTTCTTTTCCAAGAGAATTTACTCCTTCAATATTTCCAAGCCCTAATTTCTTTAAATTGGGTAAATTTAATCCATTGCAAGCCTTAAAGGTATTATCTAAAGTATGACTTCCTTTATCATTAAAAGCTTCTGCATCTGGAAGTTCTCCAATTCCTACACTATCTAAAACAATTAAAATTACTCTCTTCATAAAATTTCCTCCTTCATCTTTAGCTTAATGTTATTATGCCCTTGGATGAGTATTTCTATATATCAAATTAATTTTATCAT
>JALFQD010000130.1 GCA_022785265.1 Clostridium sp.
CTTGGTAAGCTAGGTGCTGTAATAGCTAAGATTTCTTCAATAATAGCTGCATTACTATTTATATTTATGGTTGTAAAAATTGTAACAAGAGGAGAAGTAAATATTGATTCTTCAGGAGTTAAAGCATTTTTAGAATCTATAGGACCTATTAAAACTGCTTTTGTTACTTGTATTGCCTTAATAGTTGCAGCAGTTCCTGAAGGACTTCCAACTATGATAAATATGACTCTTGCACTTACAATGCAAAAAATGGCTAATATAAATGCATTAGTAACTAAAAAAGAAGCTTGTGAAACTATTGGTTCTGTAAGTGTTATATGTTCTGATAAAACAGGTACTTTAACTCAAAATAGAATGACTGTAGAAAATGTTTATCTAAATGGAAAATTTGTTGATTTAGATAAAATTGAAGATATGTATTTTATAAATAACTGTCTTTTAAACTCAACAGCAGATATAAGCTTTGATGGAGATAAATGCAATTACTTAGGTAACTCAACAGAATGTGCCCTTCTTTTATGCTTAAAGGAACATGATTATAAAAAAGCAAGAAAAGAACAAAAGATAGTTCACCAAATACCATTTAATTCAATGAATAAATATATGGCAACAGTAATAGAAGACGGTGACTTAGATATTCTTTTAGTTAAGGGCGCACCTGAAATAATACTTGATAAATGTGTAAATGAAATATCTAATGGAAAAGTAGTTAAAATCACTGAAACAAGAAAGAAAGAAATTCTTTCAGAAATTCAAAAACTTCAAGCAAAATCTATGAGAATATTAGGATTTGGCTTTAGGTCAATTTCTCAAGCAGAAGTAGAAGCTGCTGCAACTTCTGAAGGAAATATATTAACTGGAAGTCAAGAAGAAGGACTTATATTTAATGGATTTGTTGCTATAAAAGACCCATTAAGACCTGATGTATTTAAGGCTATAGAAACTGCTAGAAATGCAGGAGTAGAAACAAAAATGCTTACAGGTGATAATATAAACACTGCAAGAGCTATTGGAGAAGAGCTTGGAATGCTTAAAGAAGGAATGAGAGCAGTTGAAGCAACTTATATAGATACTTTAAGTGATGAAGAGTTAAGAAAAGAAATTAAGACAATAGCAATTGTTGCAAGAAGTAAGCCAGAAACAAAGATGAGAATTGTTAATGCTCTTCAAACTAATGGAGAGGTTGTCGGAGTTACTGGAGACGGAATAAATGATGCCCCAGCTCTTACTAAAGCAGATGTTGGTATTGCTATGGGAATCACAGGTTCTGAAGTTTCTAAAAATGCAGCAGATATCATTTTAACAGATGATAACTTTGCTACAATAATAAATGGTATTAAGTGGGGAAGAGGAGTATATGAAAACTTCCAAAGATTTATCCAATTCCAACTTACAGTTAATGTTATAGCTTTCTTAGTTGCAATTGTTTCACAAATACTAGATTTTCCAATGCCATTTACAACAATTCAACTTTTATGGGTTAATATCATAATGGATGGTCCTCCAGCTTTAGCATTAGGACTTGAACCTATTCGTGATGCTGTATTTGACAGAAAGCCTGTTGATAGAAAAGCAAGCATAATAACTAAAAAGATGATTACTTCAATAGTTTTAAATGCACTTTATGTAACAGCAATACTACTTATTCAAATGAAATTTAATATTTTAGGTGCATCTACAGTAGTTCAAGCTGATGGTGCTAGTGAAATGGAAACTGTGTTATTTGCCCTATTTGCTTTCAGTGCTTTATTTAATGCATTTAACTGTAGAGAATTTGGAACAGATAGCATATTTAAGAACTTCACAAAGAATAAGACAGCTCTTTTAATAATAAGTGTAACTGCAATTGCGCAATTTATATTCACTGAATTATTCTCAGGATTCTTTAATGCAGTAAGCCTTTCTCTTGTAATGTGGGGTAAAGTAATATTACTTGCATTTATGATAATTGTGGTTAATGAAGTAGTTAAATTTGTTTTAAGACTATTTAAAAAGTAATATTTAAATTTTAAAGTTTGGGCTATGCACCATTAGTGCACAGCTCATTTTTGTTGAAAGAACTATTAATGGAGTACCTAAAATAGTTGTTGATAAATCTAAGAAACAGATATTAATAAATAGAGCAGAAAAGTTAGATGAAAGAGGGAGAAATATAGTAAAAATAAACAAGGATAAATGGCTGGAAGGGTTAATTTCTGAAGAGCAATTAGAAGGTATAAGAAGGTGTGATTATGAAAAATAATATAAAGGTTTATAGTACACTAATGATAATTATTGGTATAGTATGCATATTTGGAGGTATCGGTTTGTTTGTTCACAATAATAATGCTCAAAAATCTATGCCTAGTACTGAAGCTGTAATTACAAATTATAATGTTCATTATAGTAATAATAGTAAAAAGAGTAGTAAAACTTTTATAGTATCTTATGAAGTAGAAGGGAAGCGCTATGAAAATGTAGATATTGGATATTCTAATAGTAACAAACACATAGGAGATACAATAACTATTTTTTATGAACTAAATAATCCAGAGTATGTAATAGCAAAGGGTTCTGAATATGTGTTTCCAGGTTTTCTAGGATTTTTAGGTGTAGTATTATTATTAATTGGAAAATCAATGAAAAATGAATAGTGATATAAAAGCTTAAAAAAACTAAATAAAAAAAGTTTTAATTAGGGTTTGTGCAGCAAATAAAAATTACTGATAAAAACATACTTTAGAAGAATTTTGTATTATAATAAGTGTAAGGATTATTTAGAAATATAGTAAAAAAACTTGCACTTGAGGTGGGATTATGATGTATAAAACTGAACAACAATTGAAATTTATATTTGCTGAAAATTATAATTATAAAAAATATAGAGTTTGCTGAGCAAACCCTAAGTAATTTATCAGAAGTAGAATACATTTCCATGGCTTCAAGTTACTTCATATAAGTTATTTATACAAGTCTCGATTTATCAACATTTTTCCATGCCTCACTTTTATCTCCAACCTGCCAAAAGTCGCAATAGTCATCACCATTTGCAACAGTATAATATCTTATCATTTTGCAATGAAATGGTTCAAATACTTCATAATCACTCTTACATAATGCTGGCAGAAGGCTTTCATATCCATGTTTTTTAGCAAAATCATATACAGGGCATCCAATTAGTTTTACACTGACACCTTCTTTTCTACCTTCAGGGTTTAATTCAACTCCCCAAGTATTATTCCAACTTCCATCAGTCTTATGTTTATCAGCCTGCTTCTTTAGAATCTTATACATTGAGGCATATACACATTGAACCCACTTCCAGTTAAAATTAATAAATTTTCCCAGAGTACGATTGTTACCAATAAGTGCTTCAGTACATAATTTACCAATTTCTTCAGCACTCTTTGTTTTTCCTGTTGCCTCATAATATGCAAACATAGCAATAGCTGTATATACTTGCTCCCACAAAAAGTTTTTCTTACCACCAATAAAAGGTTGATCTTTTTCCAATTTAAAATACCATTCTTTAAATGATAAATAAATCCTTGAAGCTTCTTCACTAGAATAGTCTAGAAAAATCTGTTTTCGTATTACCTTTAATGCAGACTTTGGTATCTTAATCATAGTAATCACATCCTTGCAAAATTATTTATTAATTTACAATCTCCTTTACAAATTTAAAAATATAATAAAACCACCCTTTTTATTGTAAAATAAATCTACTAAACCAAAATCACAAATAAAAAGGTGGTTTATGATAATTGTTATAAAGAAATTAACAAACTGGAATCTGTCGTATTAGAGATACCAAACCAAGCCATTTTCTGTTGCCTGAATCATTGCCCCCTTCGGTACTTTTCGCAATATGATTAAAACATCCATATAATCGGGTGCTGGAGAAATTAGTCCCATAATCGAAGGTACTACGCATATTGTCATCAACCACTTCATCGAAATCGGACAGACCATGAAAACAGCAAGAAAGATTATCCCCGGAATCAAAGGTGCCAATGACATCATTATATATCGTCCTCTGCTAAGTGTGGCAGAGGATGCAGCATATGCTCTCAACTGTTTTAGAGATACTCCTATATAAACTTTTGCCCCCTTTGGATAGCTTATAGCATGAAGAAATTCATGTAACGGCATCGCAACAAAAAAGCCAATAATAAATGACAACGGCATAAACCATAAATTAAATATAAATTCATCTGATTGCGCCTTTTTTGTAAAAATTGCAACAAAGCATACAATACAAGGGAGAATCATGTATGGAATTGATGCCTTAATTATGTCATCTGGTCTGTCAATTAGAACTGCGTTTTCAGGAATGCTTTTTTCTGCAATCTCTCTGTCCCACGGCTGCTTACCGTCCCAAACGTTTTCCCAGTTTTTATTGCCATCCCATATTATCTGCGCCATTTTAATATCCTCCACAAATCACGATTTACTAAACTCTTTTAGTTTCACATAAGTACATTATATCATAGCAAATTTGCTTATACAATTTCTTGTTACTACTACTGTTTCTAAAATCATATTAGTTATAACGAAAAAATCTCTAAATAATACTATAATTATTGTTAAAAACATATTTATAGCATATAATAAATTATATAAATAGAGATAAGGAGAAAATTTTATGTTAATGAAGTTAAGTGTAGAGAACTTTAAATCCTTTAATGAATTAAGTGAATTAACTATGATACCTTCAAATAAAATAAGAAAAAATAATGAGCATAAATCTTCAATAAGAAATATTGGTATTTTAAAATCAGCAGTTATTTATGGAGCTAATGCATCAGGAAAATCAAATTTAATAGAAGTTTTACATTATATGAAACATTGTGTAACTAATGAGATTCCTGTGGAATCAATATCAATGTTTTGTAAAAATCAAGAAGAAAATATTAAAAAGACCTCTACTTTTGAAGTTCAAATTATGAAAAATAAAAGGTTTTATGCCTATGGTTTTGAAGTATTACTTAGTAGTAAAAAAATAGTTTCCGAATGGATTTATGAGTTATTCCCAACAGGAGAAGCTAAAAGATTATTTGAACACACTGTAGGAACTGAAGGAATTATAGATGAAGGAGTAAAATTATCTAAAGAAGATAAACTTAAATTTAAAACCTATGCAGATGATTTAAAAGATAATGACTCTGTATTATTTATTTATGAAATGAATAGAAATAAAAGATTTGATAATGATTCTAAATTAATTTTCTTCAAGGATATATATGAATGGTTTAATTCTGATTTAAATATATTAAAGCCTAATATGCCAATTACAAACTTTGAATATTACTATGATTTAGAATCTCTTAATTATATAAATAAAATAATAAAAACTTTTGATACTGGAATAAGTGAAGTTAATATTAAGGAAATATCTTTAGATGAATTATCCAATAGATTACCTAAAGAAATATTTATGGATATAATATCAAAAATGAAAAATAGCATGATTAATAATCATAAAGAAGTGAAACTCTCAATGAGATCCAATTTTGAATTTTTCAATATTTCAATAAAAGAGGGCGAAGAGCCTGTTGTAACAACAATAACATTAAAACATGCAAATTCTTTTTATGATTTTCGATTTGATGAGGAATCAGATGGTACTAGAAGATTATTT
>JALFQD010000148.1 GCA_022785265.1 Clostridium sp.
TCCAGTATGGTGTAATATCTTCATCTCTTTGATAACTAGCCCAAGCAACTATATTTACAAATATACCTGCTGTCATAGGATCAGTGAAGTCTGCATTATTTGTCTTTGCTAGATAATCTCTCATAACACTAACAGTTATAAGTTTTCCCTTTGGTACTTTTTTCATTAACTCATCATAATAAATAGGTGGTGCAAAAAACATTTTAGTTCCACCATATTTTTTTATTATTTTTTCATCTTCTACTATTTGTATTTTAGGCATATCTTTATTGTTGTTCATCATTACATTAAAATCTTTTTCACTTTCATTAGCCATAGTATTCCAACTTCATTTCAAATTGTAAGTTGTCGAGATGATTATAACATAAAAGCAAGTAATCATCAAATCACTTGCTTAACTAATTTATTATATAATTACTTTTGAAGAAGTCTTTTTATTTCTTCTTTTTTAGGTATTCTACCTTGTAAAACTACTTCATCATCAATTATAAGTGCTGGTGTTCTCATTACACCTAATGCCATCATTTTTTGCATATCTCCTATAATTTCAATATTCACATTTATTCCTAATTCTTTTATTGTTTCCTCTGTAATAGCTTGTAATTTTCCTCCACTACAACAAGACATTTCTAAAACTTTGATATTCATATTAACCTTTCCTTTCTTTAATTAAATTACTAAAAATGAAAATATATTAAATATATAACCAATGGCAATAATTCCAACTGCTATAATTCCTACAAAAATAGCAAGCAATTTAGGTTTCATTACATTTTTTAACATTACAATAGATGGTACTGATAAAGCTGTTACTCCCATCATAAATGTTAATACAGTTCCTATTCCTGTTCCTTTTAATACTAATGCTTCTGCTATTGGTAATGTTCCGAATATATCTGCATACATTGGTATTCCTACAACTGCTGCTAGAATTGGTGCAAATATATTTCCTTCTCCTAAAATTGTTTCGATGGCTGTTTGTGGAATCCAGTTATGAATAAATGTACCTATTCCAACTCCTAATAAAACATATTTCCATACATTTACAAAAATGTTTTTAACTTGTTCTTTTGCATATTGTAATCTTTCTTTTTTAGTAGGCTCTAAATCCTTGCTTTCTCCAACTTGTGTATCAAATACATATTTTTCAATGTATTTTTCTAGTTTTAATTTTCCAATTATTATTCCACCTACAACTGCCAATATTACACCCACAACAACATAAGCTATTGCTACTCTCCATCCAAACATAGATGCTAATAGTACGGTAGAAGCTAAATCAACAAATGGAGAAGAAATTAGAAAACTAAATGTAACTTCCATAGGTAATCCAGCTTTTACAAAACTAATAAAAATCGGAATACTTGAACAACTACAAAATGGAGTTACTGTTCCTAATAATGCTCCTATTATAGCACCTTTAATTCCTTTTAATTTGCTCAATATTTGTTTTGTTTTTTCTGGTGTAAATTTGCTTTCTATATATGAAAACATAAAAATAAGTACACATAGTAAAGCCATAATTTTTACAAAATCATACATAAAAAATTGTATGCTTCCTCCGATTTTTCCGATTGTACTTTCATCATTTATTGGTAATCTGAAAATATTATTTACTATCCAAGTAATTAAATCTGATAACCAAGTCATTTCTAAAAATACATCATTAAGCCAACTAAACACATTTTGAACATACTGCATAAAAAACTCCTTTCTTATATTGATATATTTATATCTATCTATATATTATTCTTAAATATTGCACCTTGTTACAGGTGCTAAATATTATTTTGAAATATTATTAAAGAACTCTTTTATTTCTATAATTTTCTCATCATTTATTCTATAATGTATCCAGTTTGCTTCTTTTCTTTGAAGTAATATCCCAGTATCCGATAATACTTTTAAATGATGTGAAAGTGTAGGTTGTGAAATATTAAATTCATCTAATAAATTACAAGCACAGGTTTCTCCATTCTTATATAACAAATCCACAATTTTTATTCGGTTTGAATCTGATAATGCTTTGAATATGTTTGACATTTCTTCATATTTTACTTGTTCCATAATCTACTCCTTAATAATACTATATAGACAAATATCTATATAGTATTATATTCAGTATATTGATATTTGTCAATATACTTTATTAAAATTTTAAAAATTATTTTTGAGAGTGAAAGATAAATTACTATTTATCTGTAAGCATATTATAACACAAAAAGAGCAAATTTTCACATTTGCCCTAAAAATTTATTAAATAATTTTATCCATTTATTTCTGTTCCATCTTTAAATCTAAATACTATGACATCCTTATCTTTAAT
>JALFQD010000220.1 GCA_022785265.1 Clostridium sp.
GATAGAGATTATAATGCAAGTCTTAATTTAAGAGATGCTAAAATCTATAAAATAGCATAAACAAGTTTTATAGATATGTACCGATGGCTAGTCGGGAATTTACGACTGTGGAGTATCATATCAAATGTAAGTAGCTTTGAATTTATTCATTAGCAAAAACAGATACATTGAAACAGTAAAATTCTTAAAATGTTTATATTTGATTACATTTTAAGTGGCAGAAGATTATGGCACTTTAACTGCTGATTTCTTACTTAAAAAGATGAAAAATGACCCTACTATTGTAACTTTAGTAGCAGCAGTCCCTACAAACATTGGATTTACAAAAGAAAAAAGAGAAGAAACAGGAAATCAATTTATAGATGTTGGAATTGCAGAAGAACATGCAATAGCTATGATATCAGGAATTGCTAAAAATGGTGGAAAACCAATATTTGCAACACACTCTAGCTTTATTCAAAGAACATTTGACCAAATGTCTCAAGACTTATGCATAAATAATAATCCAGCAACAATTTTAGTAAATACAGCCTCTGTATATGGAATGAATGATGTAACACACTTAGGAATTTTCGACATTCCTTTAATTTCTAACATTCCAAACATGGTTTATTTAGCACCAACTTCAAAAGATGAGTATTTTGCTATGTTAGATTGGAGCATTGAACAACAAGAACATCCAGTAGCAATTCGTATTCCTTGCAATGGTGTTATAACTGACAAGAGAGAGGTAGACACTGATTATAGCGATTTAAATAAGTATAAAGTAGAAGAAAAAGGAAGTAAAATAGCAATTATAGCATTAGGAGATTTTTATCAATTAGGCGAAGAAATCGCAAAAGAAATAAAAGCTAAATTAAATATTACACCAACATTGATTAATCCTAGATATATAACTGGTCAAGATATAAACTTACTAGAAGAACTAAAAAATAACCATGAAATTGTCATAACATTAGAAGATGGAATTTTAGATGGAGGATTTGGAGAAAAAATATCAAGATTTTATGGAACTTCAAACATGAAAGTTAAAAATTATGGCATAAAAAAGAGTTTCCCAGATAGATATGATGCTAATCAATTATTAAAGGAAAATGGTATTTCAAAAGAACAAACAATTGAAGATATCATTAATCTTGAGGTATCAATTGATCCATTTTATTCAGAGAGTAATATGGCACACTTGCATAGAGGAGTAGAGGCATTAAACGCAGGAAAAGGAATAGAACATGATATTATTGAGGTAGATTAATAAGAAAGATTTGGTTTGATGAAGCATGGGAAGATTAATCATGAAAAAATGTTTCAAGAATTTTATGAAATGGGTGATTATTATTTATGGTATTGTAATGGTGGACAAACAACCCATAGTGAATTACTAGCAAAACCTTATTATTATGAAGATGCAATGTATAAATATATAAAAAGTCTTCAAGTAATTAAAATAATAGATAAATTTATATTAGTGCATGCAGGATTAAATTTTTTCAACAACTACAACGAACTAGAACTTAAAGAATTTTTAAGCAATCAAGATGAAGAAACTTGTCTTTGGACAAGAGAAAATATAGATAATGAAAAGCAATTTAAAGATTATACAATTATATGTGGACATACTCCAATACAAGTAATTAGTAATGATTATAATGAAGAGGTGCAAATACTTAAAAGAAAAGGAACAATATATATTGACTGTGGTTGTTGCTTTGAAAATGGCAAACTTGCTTGCTTAAGACTAGATGATATGAAAGAATTTTATGTTTAACAAAGAATAATTGATGTTAAATTATTACCATATTAAAAAAGCAATATAAAAGAAAATTACTAAACTAAACATAAATCACAGTATGAATAAAAAGTTACTGTGATTTATTAATTTTTAGTGTGATTAATGAATATAAATTTATTTTATGGATAGAATTACATAAGGGTGTTTATTTATGGAATTATTTAAAGAAATTACAACCATATGGAGTTTTAAAGATAGAGGAGATTGGAGTTCGCATTAAATATAAAAGATAATAGTATAGATTTTATATGTACTCATCCACCTTATTTAGATATAATAAAGTACAGTAATGGCATAAAGGATGACTTATCATTGCTTGAAAAGAGTAAGTTTTATAAAGCAATAAATATTGTAGCAGAAGAAGTTTTTAGAGTATTAAAACTAAATAAAAAATGTGCTATTATTATTGGTGATGTAAGAAAGAATGGATATATTGAACCATTAGGATTTAATGTTATGAATATATTTTTAAATAAAGGCTTTTCATTAAGAGAGATAATAATAAAAGAACAACATAATTGTAA
>JALFQD010000288.1 GCA_022785265.1 Clostridium sp.
GATGAATTTTCAAAGATAACTTTAGAAAATGAAAGAATAATGAAAAAATTAGCAAAGACAGAAGATAGTTCAAAGGTAATATTTCTTACAAACTCAGGAACAGGAGCTATGGAAGCTGTTGTTATGAATGTATTTACAAAAAATGACAAAATTTTAGTTGTTAATGGAGGAAGCTTTGGTCATAGATTTGTGGAACTATGTGAAATTCATGAGATTCCATTTGAAGAGATAAAATTATCTTATGGACAAGCTTTGAGTAAGGAAATTTTAGATAAGTATAAAAACAAAGGTTTTACAGGATTTTTAGTTAATGCACATGAAACATCAACAGGAGTATTATATGATTTAGATTTAATAGGAAACTTCTGCAAGGAAGAAAATATATTTTTAGTTGTTGATGCTATAAGTGCATTTTTAGCAGATGATATAAATATGAAAAAAAATAATATAAATGTCATGATAACAGGTTCACAAAAGGCATTAGCACTACCTGCTGGAATGGCTTTAATTGTTGTGGATAAAAATGCTATTGAAAGAATAGAAAATAATAATGTTAAGAGTATGTATTTTAATTTAAAGGATTATTTAAATAATGGAAAAAGAGGACAAACTCCTTTTACTCCAGCAGTTAGTATAATACTACAATTAAATTCTAGATTGAAAAGAATAGAAAAAGAAGGAATAGACTCTATAATTAATAGAACTAGAGAAGTTGCAGAAAGCTTTAGAGAAAAGATAAAGGGCTTACCATTAGAGATAGCAAATGAAACTCCATCAAATGCTGTTACACCATTAAGACCAACAGGAAAAATGACAGCATATGAAATATTCAAATATATGAAGGATAATTATAATATATTTTTATGTCCAAATGGAGGAGATTTAAGTGAAACTTTATTTAGAGTAGGACATATTGGAAATATTTCAGATGAAGATATAGAGACGTTAGTAAATGCTTTTAAAGATATGAATGAAAAAGGAGTGTTATAGATGAGGGCACTTATACTTGCAGCTGGAAGAGGTACAAGAATAAGCAGATATTTATCAGGAAGACCTAAATGTACAGTAGATATAGGGGGAGGAATTACTCTTATAGAAAATACTATAAGACAGCTTAAAGGAATGGGAATCCATGATATAGGACTTATATTAGGATATAATCAGGAAGTAATAAGAGAAGTTTTAAAAGAAGAACAAGATATAAAATTTTATTATAACCCATTTTTTGATGTGACTAATAGCATTGCATCAGCTTGGTTTGCAAAAGACTTTATCACTGATGAAGATGATATTATGATAATGAATGGAGATGTTTTTGTTGATGATTCTTTATTAGAAATTATAAAAGGTGAAACATTAAGTCCTGTTCTTTTTTGTGATGAAACAAGAAAGGAAGAAGCTGATTATAAGTTCTATTATGAAGATAATAAGCTTTTAAAATATGGAAAAGAGCTTGAAGGTGATGATATAACTGCAGAGTATATAGGAATTGCAAAAATAGGAAAAGAGTTTATAAATACATTTAAAAATAAGCTTGAATATATGATAAGTAAACAACAGCATTATTTATGGTGGGAAAATGCTTTATATGAGTTAAGTAAAGAAAAAGATATTTATGTTAGAGATGTAGAAGGAAGATTTTGGGCAGAAGTTGACTATATGGAAGACTATGAAAGAATTCTTAAGTTTAGAGATTATAACATTAAGTTTGATATAAGCGTATGCAAAAATAGTTAAAGAGTAGGATATTATTATGTATGTAGTGGCAGATTTAGATGAATGTAAAAAGTTAATGGTTGAAACTTTAAAATTCATAGATGATATATGTAAGAAAAATAATATTGAATATTGTCTTGAATTTGGAACATTATTAGGAGCATATAGACATAAAGGTTTTATTCCTTGGGATGATGATGTAGATATAGCTATGACAAGGGAAAATTATAATAAATTTATAGAATATATGAAGAAAAATAGCAATCCTTATTTTTATTTACTTCATAAAGATACAAAAGAAGGATATCCTTTTGAGTTTGCAAAGATAATGATGAAAGATACAGTCGTTGTTATTGATGATGATGGAGCAAACATGATAATGGATAGAGGAATTTTTATAGACATATTTACATTAGATTTTTATAAAGAAAATGTTTCTAGAAAATACAGAAAATTTATAAGACAAATTGAAAATGCAAGAAAAGAATCTGTAATAGAGGCTGTAAACTCAAAATTTTATAAAATTATTTTTAAAGCTTTTAGAATGGTGAGTAAAATTTTTATTCCATTTAACTTAGTAGAAAGGGCAAAGAAGAAGTACATATCTGAAGATGGTAAGTATATAGGTTTTGCAATTGAACAAACTGATGAGATGATTTGTGAAAGAAAATATTATCTTCCTTTAAAAGAAATAGAATTTGAGGGATATATGTTTCCTTGTCCTAATAATGTTGAACATATTTTAGAATGTGAATATGGAAATAGTTACATGGAGCTTCCACCAGAAGAGAAGAGAGTAAGGCATTTTGAATATGGTGCAATGGAAGAGGATGTAGCTAAAAGGTATAATATAGATATAACAGGAAGAAAAAAATATAGTTATGAGGATATAATAAATAAAGGAGGAGAACATGAAAGATTTATTAGTAATAGTACCAGCCTATAATGAAGAAATGAATATAACTGGTGTTATAAATGAGTTAAGAGAAGACATTCCAGAGGCAGATATTTTAGTTATTAACGATTGTTCAACAGATAATACTCCTAAAATATTAGAAGAAAATAATGTTAATTACATAACAACACCTTTTAATTTAAGATATGCAGGAGGTGTGCAAACTGGTTTTAAATACGCAGCAGCAAAGGATTATAAATATGTTGCTCAGTTTGATGGTGATGGACAACATGTAGCAAGTGAGTTAAATAAAATGTTTCAAAGAATGAAAAAAGAAGATGTTGATATTATGATAGGTTCAAGATTTAAAGAAAAGACTGAATATAAGCATGCTTTTTTCAGAATGATAGGAACAACTTTATTTCAAAAAATAATAAAGATGGCATGTTCAAAAGAAATAACAGACCCAACTTCAGGTCTTCAAATCTTAACAAAAAAGGTATATAAAAAGTATGCACAAATTAACAATTATCCAGAATATCCAGATGCTAACTTAATTATAGAAATGCTTATGCAGGGCTATAAAATTGAAGAAGTACCTGTAAAAATGAAAGAGAGAATATATGGAGAGAGCATGCATTCCGGAATATGGTCACCAATATCATACATGATAACAATGTTTTATAGTATATTCTTAATACTTATAAAATATAGAGGAAAAAAGAAAAAAATAGTAGGTGATACAAATGGCAACTAGAATATTTTTTATATTTTTAGCAATAGCATTTATGTTTGTAATATTATCAAAGGTTAAAAAGAAAAGATTTTTTGAAAGAGAAAGTTTTCTTTGGTTTTTAGGCTCAATATTAGCAATTGTATTAGCAGCCTTTCCTAATATAATAAAGGTTGTAGCTAAGTGGACTGGAATTCAATATCCTCCTTCAGCATTATTTTTAGTTGCAATTATATTTTTATTATATTTACTTTTTAGACAAAGTGAACAAGTTAGCCTTCTTAAAGAGCAAACAAAGGATTTAGGTCAAAGATTAGTAGTTCTTGAAAAATTACTTCAAGAAGAAAAAGAGAATGATTTAAAATAAACATAGAGTAACTTGTTATTTTAGCAAGTTACTTTTATATTTAGGATAAATTTATGTAAATAATATTGAAAAAGTTAAATTATAATGTTAACATGAGTCTATTAAAAATGGAAATGAGGTAGAATTTTTTTGAGTAAGTCATTAGCAAAAAATACTATATATAAATTAATACTTAATATCTTTAATACAGGTCTTCCTTTTATATTAGGAATGTATATAACTAGAGCATTAGGAAAAGAGCAATATGGAAATTTCACATATATACAAGGAATATATCAATATTTTTTAACCTTTGCAACTTTTGGAGTGTATCAATATGGCTTAAGAGAAATAAGCAAGGTTAGAGATGATAAAGATAGGTTGTCTAAGGCATTTTCAAATATATTTATAATAACATTATTATCAAATCTATTAGTTGGTGGAGTATATATATTATCAATGCACCTAATATTTGGAAAAGTTAGTATTTTGCATAATATAGCAATAGTTATGAGTATAAACTTTTTTGCTAATATATTTTATGTTGAATGGGCTGCAGAGGCTTTAGAAAGATTTGACTTTATAACAATAAAGACTATTATAATACAGACTATATCATGTGTAGCAACAATAATTTTAGTTAAATCAGCAAAAGATGTTGTTATGTATGTATTAATATTAGGAGTTACATTATTTTTAAATTATTTTGTAAGCTTTATATTTATAAAAGGAAAAATAGATTTTAATTTTAAAAGATTGAATTTAAAGAAACACATAAAACCTATGTTTTTAGTTGTAATACTTACAAATGCAAGTATTTTATATACTAATTTAGATAAGATAATCCTAGGTGCTAAGGTTGGAAAGGTGTATGTAGGATATTACTTTATGTGTGTTGGAATTATATATGCAATAAATAATCTTTTATTAACCTTTGTTCAAGTTACAATACCAAGACTTTCATATTATTTATCAAAAGGTGAGAAAGAAGTATATAATTCTTTATTAAATAAGATGTCAAAAATATATTTAATGATATTATTCCCAGCGGCTATTGGAGTTTCAGTTATTGGAAGAGAGTGCGTTTTATTATATGGTGGAAAAGATTATATAGATGCAATACCTCTTATGCCATTTTTTGCAGTTTATATGATTATAGTAGGATATGAAAATATAGTAAGCAACCAAATTATGTACTTAAATGGGAAAGAAAAAGAGCAGGTTATATGTGTATTTATTGGAGGTATAGTTAACCTAGTATTAAATTTTTTATGTGTATTTTTAGGAATATTTTCAGCAAAGGTGGCAATAACAACTACAATAATAGCAAATTTTGTGTTAGTAATATGTGAATATATTTATGTAAGAAAAAATTTAAAGATTAACATAAATTTATTTGGATTAGATAAAATAAAGTATTTTTTAATTTCATTAGTATTTATTCCAATAACAATATTTTTAAGAAGATATTTAGATGGAATGATTTTATTATTAATATCTATTATATTAGTAAATTCAATAGTATATTTACTTATATTGTTAATCACAAAGGATAAAATTATTTTTGAACTAATTAAAAATATAAAAGAAAAAGTAAAAAGATAAATATAGATTAAAAAGTTTTAATATTTTTTAATTTTATTGAAAATTTGTTTTGAAAAAGCTAGTTCTATTTTAGATTATAAGACGAGAAATAATTTAAATATGTAAAAAATGATAACTATGTGGTATAATAAATTTGATAAGTAAATTTTTGCTAATAAGGAGAGGATAAAATAATGAAAGTAAAAAAGGCTATTATTCCAGCAGCAGGCTTGGGAACAAGATTTTTACCTGCAACTAAAGCACAACCAAAGGAAATGTTACCAATAGTAGATAAGCCAACAATACAATTTATCATAGAAGAAGCAATTGCATCTGGAATAGAAGAAATTCTTATAATAACAGGAAGAAATAAAAAATGTATAGAAGACCATTTTGATAAGTCAATAGAATTGGAAATGGAATTAGAAAAAGCAGGAAAAGAAGAACTTTTAGAGCTTGTAAGAGATATATCAGGAATGGTTGATATTCACTATATAAGACAAAAAGAACCTAGAGGGTTAGGACATGCTATCCATTGTGCAAAAACTTTCGTTGGAAATGAACCTTTTGCAGTTATGCTTGGAGATGATGTAGTAGATAGTGAAGTACCATGTTTAAAACAATTAATTGATTGTTATTCAGAATACAAAACTACTATATTAGGAGTTCAAACAGTACCAGAAAATGATGTTTCTAAATATGGAATTGTAGATGGAATTCATATAGAAGATAGAGTATATAAAGTAAAAGACCTTGTGGAAAAACCAAAGGTTGAGGAATCACCAAGTAATGTTGCAATCCTTGGAAGATATATAATAACACCTCAAATATTTGAAATATTAGAAAATACAGCACCTGGAAAGGGAAATGAAATTCAATTAACAGATGCATTAAGAACATTAATAACTCAAGAAGCTATGTATGCATATAACTTTGAAGGTAGAAGATATGATGTAGGAGATAAGCTAGGATTTTTACAAGCTACAATAGAATATGCTTTAAAGAAACCTGAATTAAGAGATAATTTTATAGAATATTTAAATACAAAACCTTGGGA
>JALFQD010000297.1 GCA_022785265.1 Clostridium sp.
ATAATCAAAATATCTCACAAATAATCCCCTTCTATAAATATAATTTTAAAAAAATAAGGCATAAAGTTTCTATGCCTTACTTTTTAATTAAGTATTAACTTAAACTTGTAAGCCAAAGTTTTGGCATAAAGCTGCAAGTCCGCCTTGGAATCCATTACCTATAGCATTAAATTTCCATTCTCCATTATGTCTATAAAGTTCTGCAACAACAATAGCTGTTTCTATAGAGAAGTCTTCTCCTAAGTCATATCTTATTAATTCTTCTCCAGTTTCTTCATTCATAACTCTTACATAAGCATTAGAAACTTGTCCAAAGTTTTGTCCTCTTGCTTCTGCTTCGTGTATAGTAACAGTAAAATCAATTTTTTCAATTGTATTAGGTACTGAATCTAATTCAATAATTAATTGTTCATCATCACCCTCGCCTGCACCTGTTAAGTTATCACCTAAATGCTTTATTCCTCCTGATGGATGTACTAGATTGTTATAGAAAACAAAATCTGTTTCACTTTTTACTTTTCCATCTCCTGCACAACAAAAAGCTGCACTGTCTAAGTCAAAGTCTGCTCTTCCATCATATTTGTTTACATCCCATCCAAGTCCAATAAGAACTTTTTTAAGTCCTTTATTTCCTTTTGTTAAATCTACTTTTTGTCCTTTTTGTAAAACTATTGCCATAATAAAATCCCTTCCTTATTTTTTTATTAATTAAATTACTTAATTTTACAATTAATTATATCAATAAATGTATAAGTTTTCAAGAAGTTATTTGAAAATTAAGTAAAATTTAAGCTTTATTAAACCTTTATAATAATCTTATTTACTTTTTAATAAGATATTATAAACTGTATTATAGTATATGATAAACTGTTTTGCAAGAGTTTTTTTAAAAAAATTAGTAAATTTTATCATTTGCTAAGTTATTGATAAAAGATATTTTGTGATATATAATCAAATTAACAAGAATACAAAAATAAAATGAAGGGAGAAAATAATATGTTGAATATAGCAGAATTAAAAGATAATAGGGATTACTTTCTTCCTCTAAGCAAAAGACCCTCAAAAGGAGTTTATTTTTATAGGTTTATTGGATATGATGATAATATTTTAAAATTTTTAAAAGAATATGAAAATGCTACTATATCTAATGGTATTTATATAAAAAAGCCTATACAGAACCCAAAAGAAAATACAGTAAGGGACTTTTTTTCTAGAACAAATGAAAACTTTATTCTTACTTTAAGCTTTATACAAAGTAATTTAAGATTATGGATAAGAAATTTAACAAGCTCTCAAGTATCTTTATTAAGTGAAGCTATCTTTGAAAGTCTTGATGAATTAAGAAGAAAAGGTGCAAATAGCAATATATTAAAAAATGCCTATGTTAAGTTTATGTGTTGGAGCTTAAGCTTTGAAAGAGTTTTAAAAAACATAGGAAATGATAATATTCCTAAAGTTTTATATGAAGGAGAAATTTCAAAATATGAAGTATATATGCTTAGAGTATTATTAAAAGCTGGATGTGATATTTTATATGTTAATTTTTCAAGTGAGGAGTCAATTTTAAAATTTGATGGAAATCTTTCTAAAGCTATTTATGGAAAGTTTAAAGGAACTCCTAAAATACATTTTTCAGCTATTAATTTAGAAGAATTTAAAAAGGTTGAAACAATTAAAGAAGAGGTTTCTAAATCTTCTAATAAAGTTGTGACCAATTCATGGATTAAAGAAGATGAAAATTTTTTTGAACTATTAGAAAAGAAAAATACTCTTAGAGGAATATTACTAAGTTCATCTAAAATATATAATATGTTTATATCTTACATAGGAGTAGATGAGCCTGGTCACTATAATAATAGATTATTTAAATTAAAAAATGATTTAGATAAAAGTGATAAGCCTTTTGTACTAATAGATAGTAAGATAATGAATCCTACTCTTGAAGAGGTTTCAGCTATTAAAAGAGTTAATATTTCAAATAGAAAGCAACTTATTGATTTTATAGCTTTAGCTGTATCAAATAAATTTAATAAAAATTCAATGCCATTTATAGTTAATGGATTTTTAAATCTTTTTGAAGAAGAAAAGGATTTAGAGCTTTCTAAGCTTTATAATTTATGTATAAAACTCTTGTGTTGGATGATAAGATATAATACTTTGTTTGAATTTGATGGAGATAATCTCCCAATTTTAATATATTATGGAGAATTTTCTCCTAGTGAAGGTTCATTTTTAAATCTTTTATCATATATGCCAATAGATGTTTTATATATTTCTCCAACTAAAAATAAAAAAGGAGTGCTTAATAATTCTCTTGAGTTTGAACTTCAAAACTCTATGGAAATAAATGAATTTCCAAAAAGTGAAATGAAGGTAAAGGTATCCACTGTTGCTTATAATGCAGAGAAAGAAATAGAAAATGAAATCTATAATGATACAGGATTATATAAAAATCAACAATTTGCAAATTCAACTCCTATCACATTAAGAACAACCTATGAAGAAATTTTTATATTATGGGACCAAGAAGCAAAATTTAGACCTTCTTTTAGAACTGATGGATTAAAAGTTTACACCCCAAATATATTTGCAAAGGTATGTGGAGTAAAAGATGAAGATGATAGTAAATATTTTAAAAGCATAAAATCATTAATAAATGATGATACAATATATTATAGAAATATTCCTTTTTTAAGAGAAAAGCATACTTTAAGTTCCTCTTCTCTTAATCAATGTATGGTTAATAATAAAATTGACATTGATAAAATAAAACAGATTAAGGAATATGAGTATGAGTACTTAGATTTAAATACTCAACATTATATAATAAGTAAAATAGAGGAACTTATAAATTTAAATTGGATAAAGTATACAGGAAGTGATTTAAACAATATAATTTTAGGAACATTACTTAACTTAGATAAGCCTACTTTAAAATTAATTCAAAAATTTGATTTTACAAAGAACATTCCTAAAATAGTAATTGTTGATACAACAGAAGAAATGGCAACAATTTATGATTGTATATACCTTTTATTCTTAAACCTTATAGGATTTGATATAGTTATATTCACTCCTACAGGTTATAGAAACATAGAAAAATTTATCATGGATTCTTCTTTTGAAAATCATATAATTGGAGAATTTATGTTTAATTTAAAAGCACCTAATTTTAAAACTTCTACAGCAGAAAAAAAGAGTTTTTTTGAAAGATTCTTTGGATAATTATTAAATTTGAAAGGGGTAAACCAAAATGGCATTAAAATTTTCAAAACCACAAACAACAACAACTACTAATACTAATATTCAACCAGCACCAACTAATACAAATATTGTTCCTGCTCAAGCTGAAGAGGTACAAGAATTTAACATAGTAGAAAAAAGAAATGAAATAGAAACAGAGCTTTTAAATTCCCCAGAAATTGAAGCACTTACTGCAGAAATTGATATAAATGACCCTCAAACAATAGTAGCTTTTGGTGGAAATGTAGCAAATGAAATTGCAAAAGCTTCAGATGCTGTTTTAAATAATGTTAATATGAAACAACTAAATGATACAGGAGAACTTTTAAACACTCTTGCTAAGATAATGGATAAGTTTGATATCAATGAAATTAAAGATGATGGACCTAAAGGATTTTTAGGAAGATTATTTAGCAATGCAAAAAAACAACTAGAAGCTATTATCTCTAAATATAATACTATGGGAGATGAAGTTGAAAAGATAAATGTTCAACTTAGACAATATGAAAATGAAATAATTCAATCAAATAAAAAACTTAAAAATATGTTTGAAGCAAATGTACTTACATACCAAGAGCTTGTAAAATACATAGTTGCAGGTGAAAAAGGACTTCAAGAAATTGATGAATATTTAGTACAAATGAACCAAGAATTTGAGCAAACAGGAGATGGCTCTATACAAATTACTATAAATAGCCTTGAAAATGCAAAGATTATGCTTGAACAACGTGTACATGATTTAAAAATTGCAGAAAACATAGCAATGCAATCAGTTCCTATGATAAATACAATGCAATTTAGTAACTTAAACTTAATACGTAAAATAAATTCAGCATTTATAATAACTCTTCCTGTATTTAAACAAGCCTTAGCTCAAGCTGTTCTTCTTAAGAGACAAAAAATACAAGCTGAAGCTATGCAAGCACTAGATGAAAAGACAAATGAAATGATTTTAAAGAATGCTAGAAATACCGTTGCACAATCAAAATTAACAGCTCAACTTTCTGGAAGTAGCTCTGTAAAAATAGAAACTCTAGAAGAAAGCTGGAGAACTATTGTAAATGGCATAGAAGAAACTAAACAAATTCAAGAAGATGCTAAGAAAAAGAGAGCTGAAGACTCTGCTCGTCTTGAAGCAATGAAAGCAGATTATAAAGCTAAAATGGGCACAACTCTTTAGTTTTAAGGTTTAAAGACAAAAGAAAAACTTATTTTAATTTTGGGAGAAAATTTAATGAAAAAAGTAAGTAATAAACAAATGTCAGAGTCATTAAAAATTGGAATTATATTGGCTCTTACTGGAGGCTTTTTAGATGCATATACTTTTCTTGTACGCGGAAAGGTATTTGCTAATGCCCAAACAGGAAATATTGTATTATTAGGGACAAATTTATTTCAAGGGGAATTTAAACAAGCTTTAAGCTATTTAGTTCCCATAGTAGCTTTTATAGTAGGAGTATTTATTACTGAATTTATAAAGCTTAAATTTAAAGAAAATGAAAAGCTTCATTGGAGACAAATAATTATTTTTATAGAAATATTCCTTTTAGCTTTAGTTGCTTTTATGCCTCAAAGCTTAAATAACCTTGCAAATATTATAGTTTCTTTTATATGTGCAATGCAGGTTGAAAGCTTTAGAAAGATAAATGGCATTGCTTGTGCAACAACTATGTGCACTGGGAATTTAAGAAGTGGAACTGAATTATTATTTAAATACATAAAAACAAAGGACTCCGATTTAAAACAAAAAAGTATAAATTACTATGGAATAGATTTAACATTTATTTTAGGTGCAGGCCTTGGTGCTGTACTTACAAATATATTTGATGAAAAAGCAGTTCTTGTTTGTTGTGTTATTCTTTTTATTGGCTTTCTTGTAATGTTTTTAAAAGAAGATATATCTATATATAACTAAAATATTAATTGCTTTATCATTACTTTATAGCTTAAAAAGCAAGAATATGTTTTTCTTTAACTAAAAGTGTGAATTATTAGCTTGTGTTTTATAAAAACTAGCAAAGTAATTTCACACTTTTTTATTATAGGAAATTATAATAGCTTTTAAATATTATATGTATTACTAAAATTCAATAGAAAAAATAAGTTTTAAATATTCTTTTTATTGAAATATGTTCTTGTATTTAAATAAAAAATCCTCATTAAATAATTTCTTATAAAAAAGAATATTATTTGAGTAAAACTCACTATCACTCTCCTCTTCATATTTTCCTAAAAGATAATTTGGATAATTATGAAGACTTACTGCCATTATTTTAACTTGGTCATATCTTTTTATTTTAAGCTTTTCTATAAGCTGACAGTTAGCAAATATTATTGCATCTATATGTTTTATAG
>JALFQD010000335.1 GCA_022785265.1 Clostridium sp.
CCTTCTCCAGTAAAGATTATATCAGCATCACTAATTAAATTATCAAAATCAATTAAATCTAGTATTATTTCTATGCCTGATTTTAACTCTCCATTAAAGAAAGCACAAACTCCTGCTCCAAAGGCACCTGCAGCTCCTGAACCTTTTATGTTAGATACATCTTTATTTAAATTTTTCTTTATTTTTTCAGATAATGCCCTTAAATTGTTATCTAACATTTTTACCATATTTTTATCTGCACCTTTTTGTGGAGCAAATACAAAAGCTG
This sequence comes from Clostridium sp., assembly GCA_022785265.1. Lineage (GTDB taxonomy): Bacteria > Bacillota > Clostridia > Clostridiales > Clostridiaceae > Clostridium. The sequence continues at coordinate 269 of JALFQD010000335.1, forward strand.
CTCCATTTTCTCCATACATAGGATTATCTATATCACACATTGCAGTAACTTTGCAATTTTTAAGCTTTTCTAATGTTTTACTTATATCTATATATTCTATCTCATTTAAATTTTTTCCAATTGGAATAAACTCTTCACCATTTTTATTTTTAAAAACTGTTCCTAAAGCAGAGGCTGCTCCCACTCCACAATCATTAGTACAACTTCCACCAAGACCTATAAATATTTCATTACATCCATGTTCTATTGCATGGCTTATGATTTCTCCAACTCCATAGGTAGAAGTTGTTGAAGGGTCTTCTCTCCCTTCTGCACTTACAAGCCCTACAACTTGAGCTACTTCTATAATTGCCTTATTTTTTATCCTACCATAATAAACATCAATCACTTCACCAAAGGCATTTTGTACCTTTAAATTTACTTTTTCTGCTTTTAATGAATATACAAAGGTATCTACAGTACCTTCTCCACCATCTGCTATTGGAATTATTATAACATTACACTTTGGAAAAAATTCATTTACTTTTTCTTTTATAATATTACAAACTTCTATTGAAGAAAGACTTCCTTTAAAAGAGTCTGGAATAATAATACATTTCTTCACTTCTTTTACCTCTCTACTAAAAATCTTTATTTCTACTTATTTTTATTTAATAGCATATTCTAATCTCCTGTATATTTTTGTTTGTTTTTTTGCATTATTATATATTTTTATCTATATTATACTATAATTTTTATAGAATAAAAGGACTATTGTAAGATATAAAGTATTACAATAGTCCTTTTATTAATAATTTTTAATTATTATTTCTGAAATTTTTCCTCTTCCATTTCCTTTACTATTAATGCTTCTTGCTGCTTTTACTCTTTCTATATTAAAATCATTGTAAAGTTCATCAAAAAATTCATCCTCTTCATCTGTATTTTTAGGGTCTGAATTGCTTTCCATAAATTTAGCACCTGCTTTATTTATGTATTTACAAAATTCATTAAGTCTTATTTGAGTATCATCATTAAATTCTTCTTTTGAGTAATCTTTAAAACTTCCTTTATCTTTTAAAGGTCTATATGGAGGATCCATATAAATAAATGTATTTTTATCTATATATTTTTTTACTATTTCAAAATCTCCATTTAATATAATAGTATTTTTTAGTGCCTTGCTTACTGATAGTATATTGTCTCTTTCAAAAGAATTTACCTTTTCTTTCTTACCAAATGGAACATTAAATCCACCTTTTTTATTTTCTCTGTATAAGCCATTAAAGCAACTTTTATTTAAAAATATCATAAAAGAGGCATGGTTTATTTCATCTTTTCCTATAGCATCATAATTTATTGTATTTTTTCCTTTATTAAATTCATCTCTAATATAATAATAAAATTCTTGTTTTTCTTCTAAAGAAGAAAGATTATTATATTTTGTATCATGCTTTTCTAATATATTTATAAGTTCCTCTGCATTATTTTTTATAACTTTATAGGTTAATATAAGCTCCTTATTGATATCACTTATAATTAAATTATCAAATTTATATTTAGATAGCATATAAAAAAATACTGCTCCTCCACCTATAAATGGTTCTATATATGTTTTTATTTTTCCTTCTTTAATATATTGTGGTAATCTGCTTTCTATTTCAGGTAATAGTTTTGACTTACCTCCTGCCCATTTTAAAAAAGGTTTTGCTTCTAAAGAATTCATATCTTCCTCCATTTTTATGTCTTTTTCTTTGGTTATTATATTATATCATCAATTAATAATGACTTCCCACACTTTATTTATCTTAATCTATCTTTTCATTTATTACATATTCTAATGCACCTGCATCTAACATTGAAAAATTAAATATATAATCTATTGCATTAAATGTTTCTCTTAGAGGAGCTTTTGCAGTTTCCCATCCTTCTCCATCAGTAATCCAAATAAATTCTGTTTTATCATTTTTCACAAGGTTAAATAATTCTTTAAATTCTCCTGATACAGATTTTAATTTAGAACCACTAGAACTAAAATAATTTGTTTCTATTAAATATAATTTTTTCTTGTTATATATAGCAAAATCAAAATGCCTATTACTTTTATCTGTAGGTATATTCCTGTTCCATTTTTCTTTAATAGCTTTTGCAGTTGCTTGAGAAATATACTCATATCCATATTTTTTGCAAATTTTAGCCACATATACTTCTATAAGATTTTCCATGGCATTTCCTGTTCTGTTTTTCCTTCCATTGCTATCAAGTCCTACTTCTACACCTAATGTATAATCAACTAAATTTTTAATTTTTTCAGTTTTTAATAATTTTTCTAAGGCTAATTTTTTGTTATAAACTTCATCTATAAATTTCAAATATGTTCCCCCATCTTTCTTTTATTTCTGAAATACAAAAATATATTCATGCTGAATTAAAAGAAAATTTCTTTTTTCAGCAATCTCTCTCCATTTTTCAGTACTTTTACAATTATGTTGTTCTTTTATTATTATCTCTCTTAATGAAAAGCCTTTATTTAAAAATATATTCATAACATTAAATCCTAATGGTTCAATATATCCATTCTTTCTTACATCACCAATAATAATAGCACATTTTTTATTT
>JALFQD010000405.1 GCA_022785265.1 Clostridium sp.
GTTGTTGTGTTTATAGGGTGTGCTATATCCTTAAATTCACCATCTGGTGTCTTCCTACTTGGCATAGCAATAAATAATCCATTTTGACCTTCTATAACCTTTATATCATGTATAACAAATTCATTATCAAAGGTTACTGATACTATAGCTTTCATTTTCCCATCATTTGATATTTTTCTAATTCTAACGTCTGTGATTTCCACTTCACTACACCTCCAGTTGCTTTAATAGGTATATATTTCTACAAATCTTTGTAAAATCCTCTTTTTTCAAGAAAATTGTTAGAAAATTTAGGTTTTTAAGAATTTATTATTATTTTTGACTAAATCTTGGAGAAGGGTGTATATCTATAATAGATGATTTATCTAAAGCTTTTAACTCAACTATAGACACATATTCATCTACAAGTTTCTTTTCTACCTCCTTATTATCTACCAAAACTCCAATTCCAACTAATTCATTATCAAATTCTTTAAGTAAATCTTTTATTCCTAGTGCAGTACCTCCACCCTTCATAAAATCATCTATAAATATGCTTTTACTTCCTGGTTTCATTGACTTTTTAGATAAAGACATTTGCTGAAGTCTTCCACTAGTACCTGATACATAATTAATAGTAACTGTAGGTCCTTCTGTAACTTGATTATCTCTTCTTGCTATTATAAGCTGAACCCCTAGATTTCTTGCCACCTCATATGCTAATGGAATACCCTTTGTTTCTACAGTTATTACATAATCTATATCCATATTCTTAAAACAAGATGATAAAATTACTCCTGCTTTTCCTATTATAGTTGGATTGTACATAAGGTCTGTCATATATATAAAATTACCTGCAATAATCCTTTCATCATCTTTTAGTAAATCACATAGTTCCATTGCAAATTTTTTAGCACTATCATTTCCTATTGTAGAGATAAATTTTATTCCACCTGCCGCTCCTGAAATTGTTTCTATTCTTCCCATATCAAGCTTTCTTAAAACTTCTCTAATTATAACAATATCCTCACTTATTGTGGATTTTGCCGCATTTAAAAGTTCTGAAAATTTATTTAAGCCTATTATCTTGTTAGGATTTTCCATTAAAATCTTGGTAATAGCTACAACTCTACTATTTCTACTTAACTTTTCCAAAAAATCTCACCTTCTCTATACTAAAAATGCGAATCATATTACAAAAAAACTTATTATTATTCATATTCTATTCTATATTATTTGCAATATCAACATATTTAATTTTTGTTTTTTATTATTTTGCGTTGACTTGAAGCTTACAAAACGGGAAAAGCAAAATAATAATTAACACTTTTTTATTTATATGTGTTCAAATTCTTAAATTTGTATATAATTATAAATATAATAATTAAAGGGGATGATATTTTGTCATTTGATTTTATAAAAGATAAACATATGAAAATACATTTTATAGGTATTGGCGGAATAAGCATGAGCGGACTTGCTGCTGTACTATTAAATAATGGATATAGAGTTTCAGGTTCTGATGCAAAAGAATCTAACATAACTAAAAGCTTAAAGGAAAAAGGAGCTTCTATCTATATAGGACATAGTGCAGATAACTTAGTTGATGTTGATTTAGTAGTTTTTACAGCTGCTATTCCTGAAAACAATCCTGAATTAGTAAAAGCTAAGGAAGAAAATATTCCATTAATGGATAGAGCTGAATTTTTAGGTTCTATAATGAAAGGTCATAAATTTAATGTTGCTGTTTCAGGAACTCATGGAAAAACAACATGTACATCTATGCTTTCATATATAACTTTGGAAGCAAAGCTTGACCCAACTATACTCGTTGGTGGTGAATTAGATGCTATAGGTGGTAATTATAGAATAGGTAAAAGTGAATACTTTATTACTGAAGCCTGCGAATATAAAGCTTCATTTTTAAAATTCTTCCCTTATGTAGGAATTATTTTAAATATCGATGCAGACCATTTAGATTATTATAGAGATATAAATCACATAACTGAAACCTTTGAAAAATTCTCAAAGCTTGTTCCTAAAGACGGATATCTTATAGGTTATGGTGGAGATAAAAGAGTTTCTGAAATATTATCAAAAGCTGATTGTAATACAATTACTTATGGTTTTGATAACGAAAATCTTACTGCTAAAAACATTTCTTTTAATAAAAAAGGATGTGCAACATTTACTGTATGTGAAAATGAAAAAGAATTATTTACTGTAACTTTAAATAATCCTGGAAAACATAACATTTTAAATGCACTAGCTGCAATTGCTACAAGTTTAATATTTAATGTTTCTAATGAAGCTATTGTTTCTGGACTTGAAAAATGTCTTGGTGCTCATAAAAGATTTGAATATAAAGGTGAAGTTAATGGAGTTACTGTAATAGATGATTATGCTCATCATCCAACAGAAATTAAAGCGACTTTAAATACTGCTAAAAAAATTCCACACAATAAAATTTATTGTGTATTCCAACCTCATACTTACACAAGAACAAAAACATTATTTAATGAATTTACAACAGCCTTTAATGATGCTGATGAATTAATCTTAATGGATATATATGCTGCTAGAGAAAAAGATACAGGTCTTGTTTCTTCTGATGAATTAGGAGGTGCTATAAGAAAAACTGGATTAAAATGTACAAATGTTCATTCTCATGATGAAGCTACATCTTACATAAGAGAACATGCTAAAGCTGGAGATGTTGTTTTAACTGTTGGGGCAGGAGATGTTGTTCTTGTAGGAGAAAAATATCTAGCAGAATAAACATAATTTGATGTAAAATAAAATTAAACTTTTGGCTGTAAATTAACAGATTAATATAATTTTTATATCTTTTCTGTTATTATGCAGCCATTTTTTCTACAATAAATTACATACTCAATTAACATACAAATATGTTACTTCTAAAAATTTTTATCTTTTTAATAATATTATTTTAACTTTTAGGCAAACTATATATAGGAGTGATTTTTATGGATTTATTAACAAATATTCAAACAGCTTCAGATTATATTTTAAAAAGAAGTAAGTACAAACCTGAAATAGGACTTATTCTTGGTTCTGGACTAGGAGCATTAGCTAATTTAATAGAAAATCCAGAATACTATACTTATGATGAATTGCCAAACTTTCCAATTTCAACTGTTGAGGGTCATGAAGGTCGTCTTGTTATAGGAACTCTTCAAGGAAAAACTGTTGTTGCTATGCAAGGAAGATTTCATTACTATGAAGGCTATAAAATGGAAGAGGTTACTTTTCCTATTAGAGTAATGAAGTTACTTGGTGTAAAAACATTAATAGTAACTAATGCAGCAGGAGCAGTTAATACCTCATTTAAACCTGGAGATTTAATGATAATAACAGACCATATCAATCTTTCAGGAAATAATCCTCTTATTGGTAAAAACTTAGATTTATTTGGTCCAAGATTTCCTGATATGTCAAATGCCTATAACAAAGAACTTAGAAAAATAGCTAAAAATGTGGCAAACTCTATTAATATTGATATTAAAGAAGGAGTTTATGCTATGATGAGTGGTCCAACATATGAAACTCCTGCAGAAATCAAGATGATAAGAATATTAGGAGGTGATGCAGTCGGCATGTCCACAGTACCTGAAGTAATTGTAGCAAATCACTGTGGTATAAAGGTTGTTGGAATATCTTGCTTAACTAATATGGCTGCTGGTATATTAGAACAACCATTAAACCACGAAGAAGTTATTGAAACATCAAATAAAGTTAAAAATAATTTTATAACGCTTATGAAAACATTAATAAAAGAAATTTAATTTATCAAAAAGGGGGATCTTATTAATTTTTATCATAAAGGAGACTTAAAGTTGAATAGATTAATAGGATTACTTGGAATAATTATAATTCTTGGAATTGCTTATTTGTTATCTGAGAATAAAAAGAAAATTAATTGGAGACTTGTTTCAATTGGATTAGGGTTACAAATTTTATTTGCATTAATAATTCTAAAAATACCAATTGGAAGAAGATTTTTTGAACTTTTTAGTAAAGGTATAACAAAAATATTAGACTTTACTAACGAAGGAACTGTATTTTTATTTGGAAATCTTACAGATGTCAATACTTTCGGCTCAATATTTGCTCTTAATGTACTACCTACAATAATTTTCTTCTCATCACTTATGGGAATTTTATATTATTTAGGAATTATGCAGGTTGTTGTTAGATTTATTGCAAGAATAATATCAAAGCTTCTTGGAACATCAGGTGCAGAAACCTTAAGTGCTGTTGGAAATATATTCTTAGGGCAAACAGAAGCTCCTCTTCTTGTAAAACCTTATATAAATAGAATGACAAAATCAGAGCTTACAGCAATTATGGTAGGAGGAATGTCCACTGTAGCTGGTGGAGTTATGGCAGGTTATATTGCAATGGGAGTAAATGCAGGCCATTTGCTTGCTGGAAGTATAATGGCTGCTCCTGCTGGACTTATTTTAGCAAAAATTTTAGTTCCAGAAGTTGAGGAACCAGAAACAAAAAATACAACTAAAATTTCCACAGAAAAAACAGCTTCTAATGTTGTTGAAGCTGCTGCAAATGGTGCTAGCGAAGGGCTTTCTTTAGCTTTAAATGTAGCTGCAATGCTGCTTGCTTTTGTAGCATTAATAGCCCTTTTAAATTATTTAATTGGACTTATTGGAAGCCTTTTTGGATTTCCTACTTTAAGTCTTCAATGGATATTAGGAAAACTTTTCTCCCCACTAGCATTTGTCATGGGGGTTCCACTAAAAGATATATCAATTGCAGGAAGCCTTTTAGGTGAAAAGATTATGATTAATGAGTTTGTAGCCTATTCAAGCTTATCAAACTACATAACAGAAGGAATTCTTCAAGAAAAAACTGTTCTTATTCTTACTTATGCCTTATGTGGATTTGCAAATATAAGCTCAATTGCAATACAAATAGGAGGAATTGGAGGAATTGCTCCTAATAAAAAATCTACAATAGCAAAACTTGGTCTTAAAACTTTAATTGGTGGTGCCTTAGCCACTTGCCTTACTGGCACAATTGCAGGAATATTATTTTAAAGCTAGCCATACTAACTTTGGCTAGCTTATTTAACCAATATACCTACCTTTAAAATAAAAACAATATATTATATTTCACCTAATAATTCACTTTTCTTTTTTATATGTACCCAAGTTGTTTATTTATAAATATCCAGAAAAACATTGTTATTATAGAAAACAATGAGGTAAATACTACTATTTGACCAGCTAAATCCCCATCTGCACCCATTTGCTCTGCCATAGTAAAAGAAGATACAGCCCCAGGTGCTGCAAACATTGTAATTAAAGTTCCTAATTCTATTCCTCTAAATCCTAAAGCTATTGCTATTGGTAGAAATATTGCAGGTGCTAGTATAAGCTTACCAAATACAGTAAAGATAAGTTGTTTAACATGTGCTGATATAGATTTAAATTCAAAGCTTCCACCTAATATAGCAAGAGCTAAAGGTGTTGCAACTTTAGATAAATCACTAGCTGTCTTATCTAATATATAAGGAAGTTTTATTCCTAAAACTATCATTAGTATTCCTGCAAGAGATGAAATTATAAGAGGATTTGTTATTATTCCTTTTATAATTTTTTTAATATTTATTTTTCCGCCCCTAAATATTTCTAATGTTATTACTGCTAAAAAATTATATGTAGGAACTATTGTAGCTATTAAAATTGATGGAATTCCTATATTTTTTTCTCCAAATAAAGAGATTGCTACTGGAAGTCCAAAAAGTACAAAATTACTTCTAAAAATTCCTTGAATTATAACTCCTCTTCTTCTATTTTCTTTTTCAAATAAAGGAATAATTAAACATAATACTAAAAACATAATAAATACACTAGCTGATGCAAATATCATAAGTTTAGGTTTTAACCCTGACTTTAAATCTGTATTATATACATTGTAAAATAACAATATAGGTAAAAATGACTTAAAAACTGCTTTATTCATTACCTTCAATGTATGTTCATCCCATAGTTTTGTAATCTTTAATATATATCCTAATAAAATATTTAAAAACAAGGGCACAACTACATTAAATGATATTATCAAATTTTCCACTTTTATATTTTCCTCCAAAAATTAATTATTTTGTCCTAACTTTAAACTAGCATTACAAAAAAGGAGCTGTCGCATAAGCAAATACTCACACAATATATAGCATTTTAGTTATATGAAATATACTATATATTATAATTGAAATTTTTTATGCAACAACTTCCTTTTTATTATATCATAAAAAATAATAGGAATATTTTATTTGAAAATTGCAATACATTTTAATTTATCATAATAGATTTTAAGAGTATAATTATGTGTTGTACAAGTTTTAAATATCATACTTAGGAGGAAAACATTATGAAAATGGCAATAATTTCAGATATACATGGAAATATATATGCATTAAGAAATATAATTGATAAAATAGACGATGAAAAAGTAGACTTTATAATTTGTCTTGGAGATTTAGTTGGATATGGACCACACCCTAATGAGGTTGTATCTTTTATAAAGAGAAAAAATATACTTTGTATAAAAGGCAATTATGATGCTTCTGTTATTGATGGAAGCTATACATTTATAAGAGAAAATGAAATAAATTCTTTTTCTTTACCTTGGTGTGTAAATGAATTAAGAGCAGAAAATAAATATTTTTTAGATAATCTTCCTTTATCCATAACTATGGAATTTAATAATAAAAAGATTAAGTTTGTTCATGGAAGTCCTAATAAAATAAATGAATACCTATTTGAAAATGAAGAAAATACAAAAAATGTAATGTTAAATTTAGAAGAGGATATTTTGGTTTGTGCTCACACTCATATACCATCAGTTAAAAGTTTTAATGATAAATTATTTATAAACTGTGGAAGTGTTGGAAAACCAAAAATAGGAGTTCCTGACTCTACATATTGCCTTTTAGAAATAAATAAAAATGGAATGGTTAAAGCAGAAATTAAATATGCTTCTTATGGAGTCCATAAAGTTATAAAAGATATGGAAATGCTCAAATTTCCTTCACATTTAATTCAAAGCTTCAATGATGGAATAGAATAAGTTGCATTTATAAATAAAGTATTGTAAAATTTAATTGTTATCTTTTACACATTCATTCTTTAATGGCTTTCAGGTAGAATGAATGTTTTTTATTTCTATAACAAATCCAAAATACTCATTATAAATTTTAATTAGGAGGAGATTTTTTTGAATAAATCAATATTAGTTAAATCACTTTATAGAAACACTAATGAATATGTATCTAAAGATGTTAGAATCTCTGGATGGATTAGAACTTTAAGAGCTTCAAATGCTTTTGGTTTTATTGAAGTTAATGATGGTTCTTTCTTTAAAAATATTCAAGTAGTTTTTGATAACAAACTAGATAACTTTAAAGAAATTTCAAAGCTTCCAATAAGTTCATCAATTACTGTAATTGGTACTCTTGTTGAAACTCCAGAAGCAAAACAACCTTTTGAAATTCAAGCTAAAGAAGTTATTATTGAAGGTATGTCTGATTCAGACTATCCACTACAAAAGAAAAGACATACATTTGAATATCTAAGAACTATTGCTCATTTAAGACCAAGAAGTAATGCCTTTTCAGCAGTTTTTAGAGTACGTTCTGTAGCTGCTTATGCAATTCACAAGTTCTTCCAAGACCAAGGTTTTGTATATACAAACACTCCTATCTTAACAGGAAGTGATTGTGAAGGTGCTGGAGAAATGTTCAAAGTTACAACTTTGGATTTAAATAATCTTCCTAAAACTGAAGATGGAAAAATTGATTATAAAAAGGACTTCTTTGGAAAAGAAACTAACCTTACTGTTTCAGGACAACTTAATGGAGAATCTTTTGCTTTAGCATTTAGAAATATTTATACATTTGGTCCTACATTTAGAGCAGAAAATTCAAATACAACAAGACATGCTGCTGAATTCTGGATGGTAGAACCTGAAATAGCTTTTGCAGACCTTGATGATGATATGGAACTTGCAGAAAATATGCTTAAATATGTTATAAATTATGTTATGACTGAATGTCCAGAAGAAATGGCTTTCTTTAATCAATTTGTAGATAAGGGACTATTAGATAGATTAAATCATGTTGTATCTTCTGACTTTGGAAAAGTAACATACACAGAAGCTGTAGAAATATTAAAGAACTGTGGAAGAACTTTTGACTATCCTGTTGAATGGGGTATTGACCTTCAAACAGAACATGAAAGATATTTAACAGAAGAATATTTTAAAAAGCCAGTATTTGTCACAGATTATCCAAAGGAAATTAAAGCTTTCTACATGAGATTAAATGACGATAATAAAACTGTTGCTGCAGCAGATTGCTTAGTTCCTGGAATTGGAGAAATCATAGGTGGAAGTCAAAGAGAAGAAAGACTTGATGTATTGAAGAACAGAATGGCAGAATTAGGTCTTAAGGAAGAGGATTATTGGTGGTATCTAGAGCTTAGAAAATATGGTCAAACTAAGCATGCAGGATTTGGCTTAGGATTCGAAAGACTTATTATGTATATTACAGGTATGGGAAATATAAGAGATGTCATACCATTCCCTAGAACTACAGGTCAAGCTGATTTTTAATATAGCAAAAATTGCGAACTTACTTAAATGCTAGGTTCGCAATTTTTTATTTTCAGATTCTGTATAAAATAACACAACCTACAATTTTATGTTTTTCAAAACATTTTTATATAAAACAGTCTAATAAAACAATTATCGTTTTATATTTTTATTACTTATTTTCTTTTTTAAATACCAAACTGCTATACCTATATATGGATCTAACTTTTCATTAGAATCCTTAGTCTGAAATTTATTTAATGTCTTAATAAGTAAATCTCTTGACCAATCTCCTTGCATTTTCTTTTTACTTAAATATTTTTTAACTCTATCTAAAACTTCTTTTCTATTTCTCTTTAGCATAACTTCTTGACAGTTTAAATTTAAAGTTTCATTAATATCTTTATTTATATTTTTATCACAAGAATATATGGTTCCATCATTTTTATATTGTATTAATTCAATTGATGAGTTACTAAATGGATTTATTGTTAACAAAGTATTTCCTTTATGTGTATCACAAGTTTGAGTTTTTTTACTTCCAGAGCCTTCATTTCCATCACATACTCCTAGCATATTAGAAAAATCTAAAGCTTCTTTATCTGTAATATTAGATTGTGAATTATAATGTTCTATTTTCATATTATCTTCTGAAATTCTTCTCATACAATATGCACATAAATATCCCTGTTCCTCTAATAATGCTTTTCTAATATCCTTTTTATTGCATCCATCAAAATATGCATTATTTTGCATCTTATATTGTGTTAATGATTTAGGCTCCTTACCTTTTTTTATTAAAATCATATTAGTCCTCCAAAGAAGATGATTCTAAATCTAATGTAACTTTTGCTCCAACTACTTCTGGATTATTTTCACCTAATTCATTACTTAAATCATCTAATACCTTTCTAGCATTTTTGTAATCTTCATTTTCAATAAACATATAAAAATCTTTTAATTTATTCTTTATCTCTAAAACTATATTATTGCTATTTTGATATGTTTCTAAAACATCATTAACTTGTACTCCATATAAAGAATTCTTGTATTGAACATTCATTTCATTATCTATTGCTATAACTCTTACATCTTTACAAGATGCTAAAATAATAGGTGAATGTGTTGTTGCTATAAATTGAAGCTTAGGGAAAGTATCTTTTAATGCTTCAATTACCCTCCATTGCCATTTAGGATGTAAATGTAAATCTAATTCATCTATAAGAACAATTCCAGATGTTTTATTTGTTACATCATTAAATAGATTAGGATTTAAAACTGCCATTCTATATGAAATTTCTAATACCATCCATATTAATGACTGATAACCAGCACTTAGATATCTTATAGGTAAAACTTTACCTTTTTCCATATATACAAGTTCATCTTGCTTTTTATCATAAAATACTTTTATATTATCTTCATTATTCATTTTAGACATAAACTTTTCTAATGCTTTCTTTACTGCTTCATATTCATCTATCTTCTTATCTTCCTGCCATGATACCTGTTCCATCTTTCTGCACCAATTTAATAAAAGCTTATTATTAGCTTCTTGAGATAAACAGTCTGTATATCCAACACTCCTAGAAAAATTATCTTTTTTAAATAAATCCTGTTGTTTTTCTCTCTTTTGAGCCCACATTCTTGATACACTTTGATAGCTTAATAATGGCAATATTGAATTTTTATCATTAATAAGACTTGTTGCTTTTTTACAAATATCAGTTGGTTGAATTGTACTTTTAGATGACTTAATACTATTTTTCTTTCTTGTCCATGAATAATTTTGTCCATCCAATTCTACATTACAGTCTACCTGTATAGGTGTAATATATGATGTATTCCAAGAACCCGAGCCAAGAAGCTCACTTATACAACGTATTTCATCCTTAGAAAAATTCTTAGAATATGCTCCATCTATACCTCTTAAAAAACCTCCTAAGGTTACAGAAATAGCTTCTAAAATAGATGTTTTTCCTACCCCATTATCACCTATTATTATATTAAATCCTTCTTGAAATTCTAAACTCATATTTTCTATTGCTCTAAAATTTGATATTGCTATATTTTTAAGAAACACTTTATCACCATCTTTCTGTAACTTTAATTTCTTATATTAATTATATCCTTATTCATATATATAATACAATATAAATTAATAGCTTAATATATTTTAAAGATTGTTAAATAAAGCATTATTTTTTAATTTTTAACATTTATATTCTATCATCAACTTCAAGATAACTTTTTTTATTTTTTCTTTAAAACAAAACTTCCAATACCTATACCACATATTGTAAATATTGATGCTATTCCTATGCTTAAAGATTTTTTTGCATTTTGGGTATTAGTATACTCATCTACATTATTAGGTTCTGTTGTAATATCTATATTATTTGTTGAAACAATATTTTTATTTCTGTCTAAAGCAATATCTATATTAATTACAATTAATAAAACTAATGTTATACACAACAAAATTTTTCCTATTTTCTTAATCATTTTTATCACTCCAATTAGATTACTTAACTTTAGTTTATCCTGTTTTCTTTAAAATAATATTAAATTAATGTTTAATTTTGTTGTTTATTTGTTAATATTAATCTCATAGCTTTATTCCATTTTTTTACTTTATTATTTATGAATTAATATAGTCTATTTACTTTTTTTAAATAAATAAAATTTTATTTAATTTTTTTATAAAAAACTATTGCATTATTTTAACTTCATGATATAATAAAATCATAAATTCTAATTTCATATTTTTAATCCTTATACACAATTAAATTACTTACATAAAAATAAACTATTAACGTTTCCTCGTGTTAATAGCTTATTTTTTTTTAAATATTTTTCAGTTAGATTGTTTTATAGTTAATTTCTTATTTTTAATTTTATCTTCTTCTTCACTTTTTCTCATTAAAACTTCTTTAATATTATTTCCACTAAGAACTAAAATATCTCCCTCCTCTATCACAGTTGAACCCTTAGGAACTAAAACTTCATCTTTTCTCTTTATCATAACTATCAAAATTTCTTCTGGTATATTAGCATCCATTATTGACTTACCTTCTAACCTATCACCTTTAGGTATGGTCATTTCAATTAATTGAGTACTCTTTTCTTCTTTATAATCATTAAAAGTTCTTAATACTGACTCATTATTATCTACTAAATCTAACTTTTTAGCTACAAATGGAATAAGAGTCCCCTGAAGTGATACTGAAATTAATGCAATTAAGAAAATAATATGATATATATCATTTTCAAAATTTATCCCTTGAGTAACTGCAAAAATTGCAAAAACTATTGAAGCTGCTCCTCTAAGTCCTACCCAAGATATAAATAAAATTTCTTTTAAAGATGAATTAAAAAATCTCATTATTATAAATGTTGCTATTGGTCTTGCCACAAGAATCATAAAAATAGAAATAGCTACTCCATAAAACATTACTAATGGTAATTTAGAAGGGAAAGATAACAGTCCTAGTATAAAAAATAGCATTATCTGCATAAGCCATGATATTCCATCTAAATATTGAACTAAACTTTTTTTATGAGGTATTCTACTATTACCAAGAATAATTCCTGCAATATAAACACTTAAATATCCATTTCCACCTATAAATTCACTTAATGAATATGATAATACTGCTACTGCTGTAATACATATTGGATAAAA
>JALFQD010000408.1 GCA_022785265.1 Clostridium sp.
ATAATTGATATACCTTTTGTAGATAAAAATGAATTAGAACTTTTGCAAAATGGTGATGAGCTTACAGTTTCAATAAAAAATGAAAAAAGAATATTTTCTCTTCCTCAAAAGCTTAAGTCAAAAGAAATTATAAAGGCAAAGTATGAAAATGAATCTTTAAATATTTATTTTAAATAAAAAATATTAAAAAAAGAACCTAAAACAAAGAAAGATTTAGGCTCTTTTTTTATTTTAAGTGAAAATCAGACAAAATTCATTGTAAAAATTATAAAAATTTTATATAATAAAATTAATCTTTGTGGTAGCGTTTACAAAGATTATTTATATAAGTATTATGTTTATTTTAATTTTAGAAAGCTTTAAGGAGGGGTAATTATGAAAAGATTTGTATGTACAGTATGTGGATATGTTTATGAAGGAGAAGAACCACCTAAGGAGTGTCCAATTTGTAAGCAACCAGCATCTAAATTTCGTGAAGAAGATATTGATTTAGATAAGGAGAATAGTAATATTAGTAGTTCCTCTAATAAAAATAATGTAACAGATTTAAGTTATGATAATAATTTTTATAGAATTGATAAATCATGTAGATATATGGAAGAAATTCATAAAATGGCTACTACTGGAAAATCCATTGGAGGTTCAATGGGAACTACCATGCCTATGCCTAATTGGGATGATATTCTTATATTAGGAGCACAATTAAATCCACCACCTCTTAATGAAGAAGATAACGTCGAAACTATGACAGTTATTGGGAAAAATGCAAAGCGTCCTATGATTTTACAAAATCCAGTTTATATATCACATATGTCATTTGGTGCTTTATCAAAGGAAATAAAAATTGCATTAGCAAAAGGCTCTAAAATGGCAAAGACTGCAATGTGTAGTGGTGAAGGCGGAATTTTACCTGAAGAAAGAGAAAATTCATATAAATATATATTTGAATATATTCCTAATAAATATAGTGTAACTGATGAAAATTTAAGAAAGGCAGATGCTATAGAAATTAAAATTGGACAAGGTACAAAGCCAGGTATGGGAGGACATTTGCCAGGAGAAAAAGTTACAGAAGATATAGCAAAGCTTAGAGGAAGAAAAGTTGGAGAGGATATTCAAAGTCCTAGCAAGTTTCCTGAATTAAATTCTAAAGAAGATTTAAAAGAAATGGTTTCAATGCTTAGAAGGCGTTCTGATGGAAGACCAATAGGAATTAAAATAGCAGCAGGAAAAATAGAAAGAGACTTAGAATATTGTGTTTATGCAGAACCAGATTTTATTACTATTGATGGTAGAGGTGGTGCTACAGGTTCAAGTCCACTTTTATTAAGGGAAGCAACTACAGTTCCTACAATATATGCATTATATCGTGCAAGAAAATATCTTGATTCTGTTCATTCAGATATATCCTTAGTTATAACTGGAGGACTTAGAGTTTCTGCTGATTTTGCAAAGGCATTAGCAATGGGAGCTGATGCAATAGCAGTAGCTTCTGCAGGACTTATTGCTGCTGCATGTCAACAATATCGTATTTGTGGTACAGGTAATTGTCCTGTTGGAATAGCAACTCAAAATCCAAAGTTACGTGAAAGATTAAAAATTGATATAGCAGCACAAAGGGTTGCTAATTATCTTAATGTTTCATTAGAAGAATTAAAAACATTTGCAAGAATTACTGGACACTCTTCTGTACATGAATTATGTGTTGATGATTTAGTTACTTTAAATCGTGAAATATCAGAATATACAAATATTAAACATGCATAAATGTGAAAATAAATCTTTAAATATTTTATTTTACTTAAATATAAAGATTATTTTAGTTAATAATGTTATAATACAAGAAGTATATTATTATAAATGTGTATAAAAGGAGTTTAGCATATGAACAACAAGACAATGATTCAATATTTTGAATGGTATCTTCCTTGTGATAAAACATTATGGAGAAAGGTTAAAAAAGAAGCAGGATATCTATCTAACTTAGGAATAACTTCAGTATGGCTTCCACCAGCTTATAAAGGTGCAGGAGGAGTAACCGATGTTGGATATTCTGTATATGATTTATTTGACCTTGGAGAATTTAGTCAAAAAGGAACTGTTGAAACAAAATATGGTTCAAAGGATGAGTATATTGAAGCTATAGATGAGCTTCATAACAATAATATAGAGGTTTTAGCAGATATAGTTCTTAATCATAGAACAGGAGCAGATGGAATTGAAAAAACATATGCAGTAAAAGATGATAACAATGATAGAACAAAAACTATAGGTGAACTTCGTAAAGTTGAAGTATGGACAAAGTTTGATTTCTGGGGACGTAATGGAAGATATTCTAACTTTAAATGGAACTGGACAAATTTCCATGGAACTGATTATGATGTTTTGCATAGAGAAAGTGGAATATTTAGATTCATAGGAAAAGAATGGAATGAAGATGTGGATGATGAATTAGGAAACTATGATTATCTACTAGGTTCAGATGTAGATTTTAGTGATGAAGAAGTAGTAAATGAGTTAGATTATTGGGGAAAATGGTATGTTAAAACAACTAAAGTAGATGGTTTTAGATTAGATGCAGTAAAACATATAAGCTTTTCTTTCTATAAAAATTGGCTTAAAAAATTAAGAGAAGAAACAGGAAAAGAGTTATTTTCAGTAGGAGAATACTGGAGCAATGATTTAAAAAAGCTTAATAATTATCTTGAAGCTACAAATAACTCAACATCTTTATTTGATGTTCCTCTTCATTTTAATTTTTATAATGCATCTATAAGTGATAGTAGATATGACTTAAGAGAACTTTTAAAGGATACATTAGTTGAGGACAAGCCAGATTTGGCAGTAACTTTTGTAGATAACCATGATAGCCAATATGGACAATCTTTAGAAAGCTGGGTTAGAGAATGGTTTAAGCCTATAGCTTATGGAATAATACTTTTAAGAGAAAAAGGATATCCATGTGTATTTTATGGAGATTTATATGGTATTGAATGTCAAAATATAAAAAAGGTTTCTTCAATAGAAGATTTAATTGCCTTAAGAAGAGATTATGCTTATGGAAAAGAAAACTCATACTTTGATAATGAAGATGTAGCAGGTTTTACTAGGGAAGGTGATGAAGAGCATACAAATTCAGGTTTAGCTACAATATTTACTAATTGTGATAATGAAGCAGAAAAGGAAATGTATGTAGGAGAAAAATTTAAAGGTGCTACATTCTATGACTATCTAGGAAATGTTAATGAAAAAGTAGTAATTGATGAAAAAGGATACGGTTTATTTAAAGTTAATGCAAAATCAATTTCTGTATATATAAAAGAATAGTTTAAAAAGTTATATTAAAAAATATCTCCATAAAATTTTTTATGGAGGTATTTTTTTTATATAAGTTTTTAGTAAAGTTAAGAAAAATTTGTTATAATAGATATAAAATAAAAATAATCAAAGGAGGAGTGAATTTTTTGGATAATTTTTCTGAGATAGAAGATTTAATTAATAAAAAAGTTAAAACAGCTATGAATTCTATAAATAGTGCTAAAGATAAAGTAAAAAATAGTGGAGCTAATGATATCTTAAATAGTGTATTATCAGGAGTAAAAAATGGAGTTGAACTTGCTTCAAAAAAGATTGAAAACGCTAAATTAGAAGAGATGAGAAAAAGAGAAGATTTAATAGATAAAATAAAAAAAGAAGAAATAAGCTTATATATATCTAAAAAGCCTAAAGGAAGAATTTCATCAGTAATCTTAAAAATAATAGGAATTACAGGAATGATTTTTAATTCTTTAATGTTTTTATTTTATATTGTAGGAGTTTCTATTTCAAAATCAAGTCCAATATTTGGAATAATAATATTTTTAATATTTTTTGTAATCAATATGATAATAATATTATGTGGCTTAAGTAAAAGCAAAAGAATTAAAAGATTTAAAAAATATGTTAGATGTTTAGATAACAAAGCTTATTGTAGAATTGACAAATTAAGTGAATCAGTCAATAAAGATAATAAATTTGTTGTCAAAGATTTAAAGAAAATGATGGAACTTGATATGTTTAAAAAAGGCCATATAGATGAGGAAGAAACTTATTTTATATTAAGCGACAAAGTATATAATGATTATGTTATGATGCAAGAATCATATAAAAAGCGTAAAGAGGAAGAGGAACAAAAGAAAAAAGAGCAAAGTATAGAAAAGGATAATACAGAAGAAAGTAAATATGATAATACAATAAAGCGTGGAGAAGAATATATTAGTCAAATTCAAGAAGCTAATAACTATATAAGAG
The DNA here is from genome assembly GCA_022785265.1 of Clostridium sp. Classification (GTDB taxonomy): domain Bacteria; phylum Bacillota; class Clostridia; order Clostridiales; family Clostridiaceae; genus Clostridium. Next base: position 4,291 of record JALFQD010000408.1, read on the forward strand.
ATGAAAATATGTCTTTAAAGCTTACTAAACTTGAAGAAATTTTAAGAGAAATATTTAAAAATATAAAGGAAAATCCAGAAAATATTTCATATGTAAGAAAGACAATAGAGCATTATCTTCCTATGACAATAAAGTTAGTTAATTCATACATAGAGCTAAGTAATCAAAGTATTCAAGGGGAGAATATAAAAAATGCTAAAAAAGAGATTGAGGAAAGTATAGACCTTATAAATAAAGCCTTTGAAACCTTATTGAATGATTTATTTGAAGAGGTAGCGATGGATATTTCAACAGACATTTCAGCATTAAAAACATTATTTACTCAAGATGGGTTAACTGAGGAAGAAATTAAAAGATAACATATAAATTTGGAGGATAAAAAAATGAATGATGAATTTAAAGATTTTGATTTAACACCAACATTATCATTTGATGTGGTGCCAGATGAAAATATAAATTTAGTTAAAGAAAAGAAGGAAGAACCACCTAAAGAAGAAGAAATTCAATTAAGTGAAGAAGAGAAAAAAATGGTTGAGGCTTTTGTAGATAAAATAGACTTAACGAATTCAAATTCTATACTTCAATATGGTTCAGGAGCTCAAAAGAAGATAGCAGATTTCTCTGGAGTAGCTTTAAATAATGTTAAAAGCAAAGATTTAGGTGAAGTGGGAGATATGCTTTCTAGTGTAGTAGTACAACTTAAAG
>JALFQD010000409.1 GCA_022785265.1 Clostridium sp.
CTCCAAGAGTCAAGCCTTGAATACGAGAGAACAATGTGCGCAATGCAGTACCAGCCACATCAGCACTTTCACGAGTAGTAGCTGTAATAGTTGCTAAAGCACTAGATGCATATTCATAGCTTAATCCAATAGTCTAAGCAACCGATGAAAATTTCTCTAAACCTGCAGTTATTTCATCAGTACTGGAAGCGGTGTATGCACCCAACTTAACTAATACATCTGCAAAATATTCAAGATTATTTGATCCTTGTGCAAAGTTATTCCATACTGCAGTCATCTAACTGGAAATTTTTTCAGAAGTTTCACCAGTAACATTAGCCATTTTTACAGTAACGTCAGTACGCCTTTTAACCTCTTCATCACTTAAGCCCTATTGATAATAAATCAAAGAAGCATTGGTATAATTAGTTGTAGTTGTACTTAAAGCTTTCGCAGCCTTATTAGCTTCAAGCGCAAAAGCCTTCATCTAATCAGTATTATAATTAGTAACAATGCGAATATTGTTTAATGAACGGTTTAAATCTTGTGCATAATAATAAGCTTTCTAAACGCCGCCTATTAAACCATGAACAATTCCTGAAGATAATTGCCATCTTGCAGTATTAGCTAAAGATGTGCCTAACGCCTTAATTCTATCATTGACACGCACTAATGGAGCTTCAGCATGAACAATTGCCGTTGTCATCTAGGTAAATGCCTAAACGCCAGCTGGTCCTAATTTTTGCAACGATGCAGCATAACTATTTAGAGTTTTACCGCTTGCTTTTAAAGAATTATTAAATTTATTTAAATCAAGTTTACCAGTATTAACATTAACTGCACTTTCTAATTGCGCCTATAGTTCAGCTGCAGCCTACATACCTTCACGTAAATCCGCATTTAGATTAGCAACAACCGACTAGCCTGCATTCATTGAGCCAGTTTTAGCCAATGAATTTAACGCAGTTTGCAATGATTGAATTTCCCGCTTTGCCGCGTTAGTATCTGCAGTAAAAGATAAAGATACATTTAATTGTTTTGCCATATAATAAATATGCTCCTTTCTCTCTATATACGAAAAAAGCCTTATAGTATATTAAATACCATAAGGCTTTTAATATCCTAATTTTATTAAAAATTAGAACGGATTAATAAATTACTTTAGACCAAGTAAAGGCGCTATCTGTTTCAAAAGTTCTAGATTGTTTGGATCTGCAAGTTTCTTTTGAATTTCGTTAGCATCAAGATTTAACTGACTGTAATCTTGAGAAATTGTATCCATAATACCAACTGTAGAGTTCTGATAAGCATAAATTGAATCAACCATTTTGTTAATTTCCGCAAGGAGTATAGAATACTCGTTAATTGGCAGATAATCCATAAGCTTACTCATAAAACCAGAACTAATAACTAAATCATAAAGTTTAGAAGGATTTTCTAATTGTTTATCAGTAAAGGTTATATTAGTATACTTACGAATTATTTCAAGCGTAAGATATACTTCTATTTTTACAGCATTAGAAAATTCCTTTTGCGCATCATGAGAATTATTAATTACGGTAGCAATAAGATCAAGCTTATCATCTATTGGAAGATATTGCTTTACTTCAATAGTCTCATTATTATAATCAAAAGTTTTTATATCTTGATTTTTGCTTAAACCAAGTTTTGTAAAAGATACCTTTGCCATTATATATTTCTCCTTTTACTCTATATATAAATATTATAACATAAAATTAATTATCTGTCAATTTTATATTTTTTAAATCGGTTTGAGATAAATTAATAGGCCCAAACAATGCATCTTTATAATTTTTAGGTAAAGCTTCATTAGCAGCATTTGCAATTAAATCTTGTATAATTGCCTAAGTTGGAATAACTCGAATTTCATCTTTATTTATTGGATTATTCCATACCAAAAAATCTGCTCCTCTTCCCTTAAAAATATCATTTAATTTAGCATTTACATAGCGAGTACCATATCCGGTTAATTCATATATAGCTCGAATTCTATAAAATAAAACTGGACTTTCATTATCAGGGATTCGATTTTGATGATTTTCAAAACAAGTTATCATTCTACAAAAATGCCCTATAATATCTTCTTGCTATGCCGCAACTATTGTATAAACACGAAATGGATTAGTCTAACCAAAATGTAATTGTGAAGTAGAAATATAATTCTTTGCCGTAAAAGTTGCACCAGATAAAGCTTTAAGAACTTCTTCAGCTTGAGGTTTAAGCTTTAAATCGCTTCGTATTTCTGTTATTGACTAAAAACTATTAATATCAATTTTACCCTAAACCGATGGCATGTATTCAGCTATTTTATCAATATTCTATTGATTATATTCTTTTAAACTTTTCTACATAATTTGATACATTTCATTATATTCATTTTGCATTATTTTATTTGTCTCATCTACTAGCTACTTTGTACCTACAATATGTGATCCACCAACATTAATTATGCCTTTATTTGATTTTTTTACTTCTGAATATTTTCTTCCAGACATTGCCGCCTCATAAGTATTTAAAATTTCAGTTAAGCCCTATTCCAAATAAGAACCCAATTTATAAGACAATACTTCCTAATCAGTGCTTTCTTTAATTTTATTTAATAAATTAAATTCAAGTATATGAGGATTTGCTTCATATAAAACCTAAATTAATGCTGCATATTCATCCTCAGCCCAAAATTTTTTCATTATATCTTTAGGATTTTTCTTTGGATTTTCCTATAATTGTTTCTAAAAAAGCTACTAATATTGTTTAATTGCTTTTAAAAAATTTTCTATTGTTTTTGCTTTATCATTTAAAGAATTATTTTGATAATGCTGTCGCTATTTGTCTTTAATCTAATTTATTAAATTAGTATAAATATTATTTAAATTGTCCGCAGTATTTATTTCATCTTTTTTTCTTGTTTTATAAATATCTTTCATTTGACCTAAAAGGCTCACTTATTTTCCCTCCTTTCTTATAATAAAAAAATAATGGGGGAAGATTTCTCTTCCCCCTTTTTTATTCTTGAGAACCAAGCTCAAAATCTAATTCTTCAAAAACCTTCTTAGGCTTTTTCTTTGTTATCTTAGCCGGCTTTTCTTCCTCAATGCTAATCTTTTCTACTTCTGGTTCTACCACCTTAGTAGCATTTCCCACACTTGCTTTTTTGCGAGAGTGTATAATCATTAATCTATGAAATACTCCTCATGAGCTTTGATATGATCGGTCTTAAGACGTTCGATATCAGAAGCGCCTGCAGTTTCAATAATCTGAATTGCGGCGAGGACTTTCTTAGTCTTGTCGAAACGAGTATAATCAGGGAATGCATCCATAGTAAAGGTAAAGGTAGAAGGATCGCCAGAAGATGCCATTGTGAAAGTAAAGTTGGACTGAATCTTGCAGTTAGGAATAATAAATTCCGCAGGCATATCAACACCATTGCGATCACGGAACAGAGTAGAAGCTTCAAGGTAGTAGTTACCACCAAACTTATCGGCAGTAATTTCAATCTGCTGTGCGCCACTTTCCTTAGCTACGTAATAGTCTACTAATACAACGCAACCAGCCTTGAAAGGAGTGAGATCATCAGCCTCAGCACCTTCAGCATTACGAGTAATAGGCAGAGTAATCTTATAACCAGAATAGGTTATACCTTCAACTTCTTCAGTAACTTTCACATAAGTATTCTCAGCTTCCTTATTGCTGTAACCTTCAGGCTTAGCAGGAATATAAGGCTCAGTGGCAACTTCGTCGCCATCCATAAGCATAACATAAACCATATCCTCATTATTATCAGCAAAATAGGGCTTTTCTTTCAAATAGATAGTAACCTTATCAGTACCTACTATAACCTGGTCAGTTTGCTCGGTTGTATGAACGTAGATGGGAGCGCCCTTACCAGCTTCAATAAGACCGGCACCAGAAAGAATCATGAATCCCGCAGGGGAAATCAGAGCATCTTCCATGGTGAAGGTTACAGTGCGTTCGCCTTCCCACGCTACGAGACGAGTATTGCCTCGTCCACCTTGCGCATAAACTGTAGTTGCAGCGCCTTCCATACTAGAAGTCTTTAATGTATCAAAATAAATAACAGGTTCATTTTTATAGAATATTTTATTACCCACTTTTTGAGGTGCTTTCGCCTTTAACACGACGTCACAAATCTCGCGGACACCAAACTTCATAGTGTTTTGTTCCTCCTTAATATTTAATGAATATTTTTCATCCAATTATCGGGTTGTTGATCCGGCTTACCTCCCGCCAGTCTAGTTCGGACATCAAGGTCCCAATTAGTATACAGAGAGAGTCTTTCAATTAAATCATACATCTAAAACATAGTTAAATCTAAAACATCATGTAAAGACATTGAGTTAAGCCCTACTGTTAGGATGGATGCGTATTGGGCAAAGATGCTGCCCGCACCCTCTCCCTTCTCCGCTGCAACTCGTTGCCGCCCTCGCATGAGCTTTTCTGCAATTTCTCTTGCTTTAGCATCTGCGGGATTGAAAGCAGTTTCACCCATCGCCCCGGAATTAACACAAAAAATTTGACGTAAAATTTCTTGAAAGGAATCAAAATTACCCTCATCTAATATGATATTTGTATCTTCTTTATTAAAAAAAATTGACCGAGGAGTAAAGCTAATTTTATAACTCGGACATATCATATTTAATAATTGTTTCACATGTGTTTTTTTATCTTGTCCTTCTGGACTGTTTAAAAGTGTCATGACAATCTAAAAATTATTAACCGTAGCTAATTCTTCTTGATTTTCAGCAAACATGCGCTTATCTAAACAAAGAGTTTGAACACCAGTAAAAAAAGGCGTTTCACCTAAATAAGCTATCTCCTTAATTTTCGGCTAGTGAATAATTAAAGGACATTCAGGCACCGCAATATCTATACCAGACATTAAGGCTAGCCGTAAATCCATAATTAATCTCCATCTTCATCATCAGGTCCAACAGTATCCATACTAAAAAAATCGTTTAAGAATACTTTCTCATCTTGCGGCGTTAACATATTCTTTTTATCTTCTTCGCCGTGTACAACACGATACATTAAACACAATCCTGCATATTCATCATTAAGTACTATTTGATTGCAACCCAAAAATTCAGTTAATCCAATTCCAGTCAACCTTTGATTATTTAACATAGAATCAATTTCCGCTGCAATTTTATAGGGCCGCAATTTAAAATCTGTTAATTGCCATTGATCAAAATGACAAATAACATCTACCTCTAATACATTATCTCTAAATTGCGGATTCGTCACATTTGTTAAAAAGTTATCAAAAGAAATAATTAAATAAGCAAAAACCTCAGAATCAACATAAAGCTTTGGCACTATTTTTATTTGCTTGCCAAATAGCGCAATACTCTAATCTTCAGTTAAAGCCGGTTTAATTAAAGCGTCTTTTGAAGGATAATATAACAACTTTTTTAATCGAGTATCAGCCAAAATTTTATCTACAATAATAGCCAAATCTTTTTCTAATGATAAAAAAGAAGACTTTGGCTCAATATAGCTTACGACTTTCATAACACTTTTTTCTCCTTTATCTCATTAAAATAGGGACTCAACCACTATTACTTTTTCAAAATCACCATAACTTAATGTAAACTATCCACTAACAGGTTTTAGCCACATTAATTCAATACAATGCTCATCAATTTCCCAGCATTGTAATGGCAAATCAGTTTTTATTTTCCAATCAGAAATCATAGAGCCAGTAAACTGATATCTATATCTCTTCTTAGGTTTAATAAATGTTTCACCAGTAATAGCATCCTCTACTTCTTCAGTATTGGGATTCTTTTCTTCAACTACTAGCCCACCCACAATACCATTTTCTATATCATCTTCAACTTTGTTACTATAATATTCTACTGCATTTATTTCTAAAACACCTGGCATACTAATCCAGTCTACAGCTTCAACTCGCCAACAAATTTTATTTTCTTGCACTGGATCATTCTATAAATAAAATTTAGAATATCTGGTAAAATACTTCAAAGTTTCTTCATTTTTAGGCATCAATATATTCAAAGAGTAATTAGGCTCATCAACACTAATTCCATGTTTTTGAATAAAATTAATTTTTGTTTCTACTGGGCCACGAATTGCCGCATGAGTTTTATGCTCACCATCATCATCTTTCCAAGCAATTTCATAAGAACATTTACGAATATCGCCACGAAAGTATGCCAGTTCAGTTAAATCTTGTAAATAAACTAGCCAATAAGTATGCGTACCAACCCATTCAAAAACAGTGCCTGGCTAAAATCTGGCTTCAAATCCAATAGAAACAATCTTATCATCATAATCTTGCTTTAATTTATTAGGATTAATTAATGCACGATATGTATTTAATATTTTTGCATTAATATCCCGCACATCAGCAGCCTAGTAAGAATAAAGAGTGGCTTTATCCAAACTGCGGCGCTTATCTTTAATCATTCTTTCTTGCTGATGATATCCTCCGCGCTGTGTAAACTATTGGTCACGAGTTTCAACACCAGCATCTTGCCCGGGCTATTGAGAATATAAGCCAAGACGTCCGCGCATCAATGAATTTACATGTGCATTATGCATGTTTTAACTCCTATAATAAATTTATAGCTTCAAAAACAGTTTTTCGATAAGTGTAAAAATCTAAATGTTCATCAATTTTTAAGCCTTCTAATTTACTTAATAAAATAGTAAAAGAAAGCTCTGGCGCAAATATTTCATTTAAGCCAGAGATTTCTACAATTATCGTATTTAATTGTTTTAACCAATCTTCCTCATGTTCGCGCATAGGAATTAATTTCCAAATCTAATTAGTTAAACGTAATAAATCTTTATTAATAACATCTTCGACAACAGTAAAACCATATTTAGTCATCATTATCTATCTAATGCGCTCTTTTCTCGCAATATAGACCAATTAGATTCATAAGCACCTCGCGCATTTTTCTTGCGGCGACCATAAAGTCTTTGCATATGAATTGATTGGCGCTACGTTTCTGATAATAGCGCTAACATCTTTGATAAATGATTAGCTTGGGAAGTAAATTTAAAATCCGTACCTGAATATTTCATTCTAGTATTTTCAATAGATGCTACCTATCTATTTACCCAAGCGCACATCATTAAAATGGCTATAATATTAATTTCTTCTTCTGTTAAAGATTCTAAAAAATAAGATTTATCAATAATTACATCAGGAACATCATTTGGCCCAGAAGGTATCTTACCCCATAAAACGCCTACAACAAAATCATCAGAAGTTACCATATTTTCTGGAATTGTTTCAGTCTTTATGACATAGGAAGAAATATCATGCCTAGGAAACTCAAATCCTGGCAATGATTCAATTAAAAGATTCTGCAAATCTTTTAATGTATCTTCTGGAGTCAATTCAATATACATATCATCAGTAATTTTACCAAGAAAGCGATTATATACTTTGGAAAATTCAGTTATTCCATCCACAGTGTAAACTCGCCTCCTATTTATTTATTACTTTACTACTTTATAAACTGGAGTAGTGGGAGCTTCTTCGTTGCTCTTCTTGTAATCAACAGTAGTACGACGTCCAGCAGGTGCTGTATGAGCAGTTTCGGTATTTTCCTTCTTTTCAGTCTTTGTAAATACTTCGTCAGGCTCCTTAGATTCTTTATCATGTTGAATAGCAGCAGTAACATTAAAGCCAGTCTTCTTCTGCAAAGCCTCAATCTTACGAGTGTCGGTCAAAGGCAAAGACACAGAATACTTCTTAATCAAATCCATTGCGCCAACAGGAGCATAATCGAGGGCATCGAGCCACTGATCAAGAGGGCCAGATTTAATCAAATCTATAATGTTCTTTTCTGACATCCAATATTCAGGAGTTGCATAAATATTTAAGCTATTAATTGCTTCATCGCTATCAATCTGCAAAAAATTCGCCATTAATTCACGACCACCAGGTTGATAAGTAAGTTTTTCTAATTCTGCATAAGAAATCTTCTTACTCTCACCGGGCGCAAATTCTCTACGAATATTCTCTTCTGGAATTTTATAAACTACTATACTAGCACTACGATTTTTTACATTAAAAATTTTATTACCAACCATTTTATTATCTCCTTTTTCTCATAGCAAAAAATGGGAGAAAAGGGATACAAAAGTATCCTTTTTTCTCCCCTTATATTAAAAATTACGGATTATCGTTGCCAACAACAACATTAGACTGCCAAGCGACACTGGAAGCACCATCAAGATGCCATGTATCCATTTGACCCATAAGAGCGGTATCAACATAAGCGCAAATGTTATTAGCCATCATGCACACTACGCCAACCTTCTTATAAACCTGAATTTCACGAGAGCGGTCATAGTTATTATATTCATCAACAATAGTATTGCCTTCAAAGGCCACCTTCACGGGCTTGCCATCGGCGCCAGTAGGAATAATCCAGGCATAACCAGGATCAATAACCTTCTTTTCATTAGTACCATCCTCAAAACCCTGTTCAAGAATAATGACCTTCTTGCCCTTATAGCTAGCCAGACGACCGGTGCGCCAAAGCTCATCTTTCATAGCCTCAGTATAGCGCCAAGCTTCCTGAGGAATCATATTGACAGCAAATTCATAAGTACAATAGATAGTAGGTTCGCCATAAGCAGAAGCAATGGTTAAAAGGCGATCAAAGGAAGCCTCATCAAAACCAGCTGCCGCAACACGGTTTGCAGGAGGAAGCTGATTGATAGAAGCCTTCAGAGCAGCACCAATCTCCTTATAAATGAGTTCATCCATACCTTCCATAATAATAGCGGTAACTTCAGCGAAATCAACACGACCATCGAGGAACTCTTCAAAGCCAATCTGAGCGGCGCCACCAATCGCGCTAGTGCGCACTTCAAAAGCCTCTTCAGCTACACCAAGCTTAAAGACCTCATACATACCAGCAAGGCCAACACGAGTTACAAACTGTTTAGCGCGCTGACGAGTATTGAGCTTCCTGCGGAAAATGGGTTTATCACCCTGCTTGAAAGTCTTAACCTCAGCGAACTGATTATACTGCTCTTCTACCTTCTTGGGGAGAACATCATCAAGAGTCTCTTCAATAATGGAGAAAATCAGATTTTTATTTTCACGATAAAGAGAATAAGAACCCGCAAGTTCATTCATCTCCATACGGAGTGTTTCATTAAGTGTATCATAGTCTAAATTCTTGCCATCCCAGCTATAAGCAACAGGAGAAGCAGGCTTAGCCTTAGCTACAGTCTTCATTAATGCAACAAGATTCTTACGATCTAAAGCCATTATATTTTTCTCCTTTCTTACGCTATGCGCATTAATTTAACGCCTTTTTGACCATCAGGCATAGTATATAGACGTACTACCTGCCACTTCATAGAGCCATCACCAGACTTGCTGAGAATACCATCAGCCGCACGGGGAGAGAGCTCATCACCAAGAGCAAGAGTAGATTCTGCAATCATGTTAGTAGTAAAGATATCACCCACATTAGTCTTAAATACGCGGGGAACCATCTTAGTGCCTTCAGGCATCTTGCGCCCATAATGCTTCCCAAGAATATGGAAGGGATCTTCATTATAATGAATTTCATAATAATCAGGACCAGCAGTTACATCATCATAATTGTAAGTCTTGCCACCAAGCTCGATGCTAGAATCGCCATTATTATCTACGCCATTGTAGTAACGAGTCTGCTTATCCTCTTCAGGCTTTTCCCAATCATAAGGACTATAAACACGAGCTTCATAATTATCTTTCAGCATAGCGAACTCAGCATCAACCTGATGTTCACGATAAAGCTTAATCTCATTATAAACAAGCATCCATTCACCCTTACCAGTGAAATTTACCTCACCGCCATTAGCGGCAGCATAATCATATTTTACAAACTGACCATTTTCTAAAATCTTAATATTTTTATTAGCAGGCAGCTAACCATAAATCTGTCCAGTTCTCTGAGCTGAAAGATGGTTAGGTTCTACTTGGCCATAACCATAATCAACATAGCCGCCATTAGCGGAATCTGCCTGGCTAGTAATGTGTTTCTTTAAAAACTCACCCAGCATTGTTTATCCTCCTTAAAACTATTATTCTTCTCTAGATTTTGCAACAGCAAATGCAGCCTTTAACCAAGCAGGAGTATTATCAACTTCATCATGGTCTAAATTATAAGTAATAGGCCCATTCTCATCTGTTTTCTTTTCCTCATTAAGGTCAAAACTTACCTTATTGCGGAAACATATTATAGAAAGTTTTGCTTCAATATCATCCAAAGAATAAGAATCAATATGATCAACAACATCTTTCTTATCATCATCGGACAGCATATAAAAGCTATTTATCATAGCCTGCTTATCCTTGCGCTCGGCCGCAACCTTAAACTAAGTCAAAGACTCAACTTGCGCAGTTAACTCATTATTAGTTTCCTGCAAGGCATTATACTGAGCTTGTAAAGTATTTAACTGTTCAACAACAGTATTATACTCTTCTATAGAATAAGAAGTTTTCTTCTTCTTCTTATCTTCCTCATCATCAGATTGAGATTCATTATCAGAATTATCTTCTTCTTCTGACTTTTTCTCATCCTCAGTGGGCTTCTCTTCATCCTCAGAAGGCTCTTTAGTATTCTTTTTCTTATATTCTTCCATATAAGCTGCAACATCGGCTTCTGCGAACTGATTAATAGGAGTATAAGTTTTAGTTACTTCAATTAAAGTGTCAGAAGCTTGGAAGCCCTCTGTTTCAGAAAGAGAGAAATTTAAACGATAGTATTTTGCATCAGCGCTTCTTAGAACTGCAAATTTTTGGCCATTTTCTTCGCAAATACTATCAATAGTATACAAAGCAGCCCATTCATCAGCAGGATCTTTATAAGTCTTATGAACATAATCCCATACGGCTGACCAAAGACTATCGCCAATATCAACGGCATAAGTATTCAATACTTTCGCTCCTCCTTCATTTAAAATATTCTTTAACTCATTCATCATTGAGAAGAGCTACTCTTTAAACCCATCCTCGAATGAGAATTGAATAGGAGCTGTAATACTAGCCCCTTCAAAGCAAGGTTCTACATCTTCGCCTAAAATACAAAGATTCTCAATTATTGCTTCATTGATAATGAAAAACTGTGGTTTTCCTTTATCATCTTTTGTCCAGTATGCGTCCAAATAATTATCATTAAGTTTCATTGATTGGTTATTTCCCTAATCAATAATACGTTGACATTCAGGATACTGGCCAGTCCATAAATATCCTTCTGTTACTAAATATTCACGCTCTATTGCATCATCATCAAGAAAAATCTAAAACCAAACTTTAGCATTTAAATCAACAAAACCATAGGGCCTTGTATTTTCTTTAAAATTTAATTGGCCATTAGAAATTTCTATAATTTTATTATGTTCTTCAAAATCGCCATTATCTTCATTATAATAACCAACAATGGGACTTCCTGGCAACGAATTAGCGAGCTTTCGCGCAACTTCTTTAGTGATAATACTTCTGTTGCGATTAGGCTCATCTGAAACATAACAAACCTTTATTTGACATTTAGAAATTAAAGGATTGAGCGGAGTCACGTTAATGAATTCGATGGACTGTTCAATGCCTATACTCTTATGCATTAATATTCCTCCTTAACTCATAGATTCTTTATTCTAGATAGTCTTTTCACTCTTTTGGTCGTCAGATTTTTCAGGACGTCCAACTTCTTTACTATCCTAATTTGTTTGATTTTTTATCTAATTACTTTGCTCTTTGTTACCCAAAATTAAATCACTGCTCATAGTTGAACTCATAAGAGGAGGAATCATAATTTCATATAACTTTAATATATCATTCTCAAAGTGGGCAGAATTCAAAATGAAACTCTAAGAATGTCCAAGAGCAATCTAAGGTAACATCTTTGAGAAACCAATCTAAGATTGTTCTTTATATAATTTTGCTAATTCTTTATAATTATATTGGGTCGTTTCTAACATACAAAAATTAAAAACGCATTTACTGTTTTTGTATTTTTGACTTATAATACGATCAAAAAATTGCTCAAATTGGAGTAATAATTTTCTTATAGAAGATTCATCATTAAGAATTGATTTTTCCAAAGATAAATTACCATCAGTGTTAAATAAATTGCGTGAAATGCCTAATGCATTATAGACTGTGCGCTCAACCTTCTCTAAATCGTCTTTAGTGGTTGAGGTGTTTTTGTCAGACATATCAATAGAATCAACATCAGTAAATGTTGTTAATACATCAACACCGACTGCACGACGCAACATTTCTACTGCATTATTATGTATATCCCTTGCTTCTTCAATATCAAATATTAAATCGCCATTTTTATCTCGTGGCAATTTTTGTACAACAATTTTTAACAATTGCTGCATTTGTTTCTTGCGATCCAGATCTTGGGCGGCATCCAAGTCAAGAATCGCAGGAATCGCATTTACAAACATTGGTAAGTCATGATGCAATAAATTAAATTTTACAGTATTTTCTGGTTCAAGTAAATACCAACTTCCCTAATTGTCTCCAGCAAAGTCAGGCTGTAATTTACCCTATTTATAAAGTAAATATCCTTTTGAAAATTCATCAGGAAATAATTTTAAGATACGCATACGATAATTAGTATCTCTAAACGTATCAAAATATCTCATGTCAAATTCTATTGCAGGAGTTGAACCAACATTATAACGGGAGCGGCAATAGTCAGTTGGTAACTATTGTAATACTAAATTTTTGTTTATATTAACAATATACCCATAATAGGCGCCACTTTTGACTACTTCTAAAGCTATATCGCCACACACTTTTTTAATATAAGATTTATCAAGAAAATCTAATACACTAGCAAAATTTTTCAGAACTTTCTCGACATTGGCATCTTCATAAACTTTTGGATCTACATACCAATCATAACGATAAAGATAAGCAAAGTAATTACATACTTTTTGATAAATACCATTTATTTCATAAAAAAGATTAGAAATTCTTCGCTGTTCTTTAACATCATGTTCCATTAAAGCTTTAATAACCATGCCTTTATTAATTGCTGGACCATGGTTACCCCTATCTTTTGGATTAGGACAATAGGAACCTAATTGAAGAACAGCGTCTTCAACAGATTTTACTCCAATGCGAACTTTCTTATATTCATTAGGTGCGTCTGTGCGATAATATGCATATCCATCAACCATAGCAAAACCTTTATCATGAATTTGCTATGTGCGGGATTTATTCAAATTACGCACCTCCTTCACCAGCCATAGGCCTTATTCATAATATAATCATAAGAAATGAGATTTTCTTCATTATACGGAATTTCTATTAAATTAAAATCATGCAAAGCGCAAAACCGACGCTTTTGATTATCATTATATTGTTGTTGATAAAAACCTCGTTTACCACCAAATTTACTACTTGGTTGGTAATGTTGTTTACCCTAATATTCAATAATAAAATCAATACGCCCATCATCATCAAAAACAACAAAATCAAAACGTAAAGGACGCCCATTAGGACTTTTTAAATCAGGAAAAATATACTCCATTTTAAAATTTAAACCTGCTTCACGCAGGATTTCTTCGATCTTGATTTCCGCTCGTGAAGCTCGCATTGTTGATAATACCTCGCAACGATATCAGTACAGTCGTATTAAAACTTTTAATAGCTTTATTAGCCATTACTGCAAAATTTTTCATATTTTACCTCTCCTTTAATTAAAAAAAGCCCAATCTTTTGCATTAAACCTTTTACGTTTTTTCTTGTCATCTTCTTCATGTTTAATATAATATAATCCATATTCAAACGCAGAAAATTTATCCTTTCGTATTCCGCGATTTACTTGTTTTAAAATAATATTAATGCCTTCATTTTCTTCACGAAGATTCAACATTTCTTCCTTTAATATGGAAGTGTAATTAAATGGTTTTAAATAATCTGTCCTTTGCTCAGGACTCATATTTTGGCCAACTTTTGTATTAAGTAATTTTGCCTTTGCCGTCTATACATCAATCAAAAACTTTACTTTTCCAGAAGATAACTAAGTTTGCGCATTTGCATGAGCATCAGTATTTAATGGCGCATTAGCTTTAATTAAATACATTGCATCTTGCTCTGTAAAATTAGTTCTATATTTTTTATAATAATTATCCTCATCATTATAAACACCAAAATCATAATAAGTTTCATTTGTTTCAGGATTAACTTGAGTTTTTATCATATAATCTACAAGCCCAATACCTAATCCATTCGCATCAATTACAATACGACGCGCTTTAAATTTATAATATAATTGTTTTAATCTTATTGCTTGATCTTCAAAGTGCTCATCAGTTAATACAAATATGTTAACCAATTTCTTTATTGATGTGCCTTGCTGTTGCGGAATAACATTAAAAACGCAAACAACAGTGTCACATTGTTTGCGACCAACATCCACAGAAAGTATGTAATAAGATTGTTTTGATGCACGTCCAGAAGGCTCATATTCCGGCTAATTCAGGATGCGGTTTCGCTCAAAGATCTCTGGATTGAAGAATGCATCCTCCACTGTACCAGACCACTTACTCTCATATTCTCGCTAAAAGGCACTTTCATTGAAGGTGCCGTCCATACGCAAGTCTTGGACAAAGCTTTTATCCAAAAGCTTCATAAGAACTGGGATGCGGTAAGTACCTCCAAGAATAATTGAACGTTCTGGCTTTACAATCTACCAAACTAACAACTAAATAAGTTTATCGTAGGCATATGTGTTTTTGTATCCAGCTGTAGTCACGTAGATCTAGGACTTGTTAAGCGTTTCCTCAGGCTATGTTGTTCCATCCATACACATGCGTGAAATGTTCATTGTGGGAATGATAACCTAAGACAGTATATCACCATCGACACCTACACATTCTTCTATGACTCCACCATGACGACGTTTACCACGAGAGGTTTCACGCGCTGCAATATTATCAAAATAAGAGCCATTTTTAAATACAATTGTTGTTTGGTCTTTACTAAATCTAGTTTGACCAGGCCGGTAATCTATTTCTTTATCCATTGCTGGAATAAGATTACATATTTCTTGTACTTTTTCCTTTATGATACCAGCAGCCTATTCTTTACCACCTGAAGTAACAAAAAGTTTACACTTAGGATAGAGAATGCAACGTATCATTAAAATCATAATTGCAAGAAACGATTTTGAATAGGCGCGCGGATAAACTGCATATACATATTTATGCCGCATTGCCGCCCGTAAAAATACTCGTTGATAAAAATAAAGATGAAAATTCTAAGGGTTCCCCGCTTCCAAAAGGAAATCAATAAACATATCTGGATACTCACGCCAGAATGCTACATATTCGCGCACTACTGGAAGAACCGCAGTTACGCGCTCTTCAGAAAGCCCTAATTTATTGTATCGAGACTATAAATTTAAAAGTTCTTGTAATGCCATTAATTATTTTTGCCCAAGGCTAATTCTTCAGTCAATTGCGCATCTTTCTCTTGCTCAGACTCAAGAAATTCCTCTTGCTCCATAAAATCTTCATCAGTAATTTCAGGAACTACATCTTCCATTATTTCGTCTTCGATATCTTCATCTTCTTCTTTATTTTCTTCATAATTCATCGTGCGTATTGAAGATTCAATTAAATTACCCAAATTCATTTCTTCGGTAACTAAAGTCCGCACATAATTTTTAGTATCCTACAAAGTTTCATCAACTTTATCTTGCGGCGTAGATACATAATAACGAGGAATAAAACCTTGCTGTTCACATAAAGTAACAAGTTCAGAAACTGAGTTTACGTATTCCCCGGATTCTGCCTTGTTCTAAGCGGCGGTAAACTTACCACTCTTCATTAGATTATCATACACACGGCTCATTTTTTGGAAACCCTCTACATCTCCAATATCAATTAACTAATTGGCTTTAAGAGAGGTTTTGCATATCAATTTAAGAGTATCAATATGTCCTGCACTTTGAATGTCATAAGACTAAAGGAATTCATTATATAATTGTTCAAGTTTAATCCATTCTTCTGGCTTATAAGTTTTTCCCCATTTAAGACGTAGCATTAGTTTTTCTTCATCAGTCAAATCAAATGTCTCTTCAGGAATAGAAACATCATTCTATTGATCGAAGTAATCTTCAGACTCATTCGAAGTTGGGATTGGGGGCTGTTCATAGTGCTCATCAAAAGTAAAAGTAGCCTTATTAATAGCTTCGGCAATTTGCTAAGCATCATAACCGGAGCGTTTCATTGTTTGTTCAATTTTATTTTGCGTCAATTCTTGCAAGAAAGCAGTGTCTTTCCATCGATAATCTCTAAATTGTTTAAGTTTCATTTTAGAGAGATAACGCCCCAAAATAGTCATACCAGTCATTTTTTCTGGATTATTGGCATATTTTGCCATCAATTTATTCCATTCATCAGGGACGTAAGGCACGTCAGCTTCTTCTAGGATCCAAAGATAAGTATTTGGATCCCAGTTATCTACATGCATAGTCATACATTTCTTGCAAATGTCAAATTTACCATTATCGGGGTATTTTTCTAAATTATTAGAAGAATAGAACTATTCCCCATCCATGGTTCTATTACATTTTTTACAATAATGTAATTCGCTCATAAATTATTTCTCCTTTTTTCTTTTTTTACTTTTAGCATTGCGGCACTTTTTACAAATGCTATAGTAACCATCTTTACTAGTTTTATTTTTAGAAAAATACTTATTATGAGCTAATTTAATTTGTCCACAGCAGCTACATCTTTTATATTTACCTTTTTCAACATTAAGGTAATGCCATTCAAGATATTGATCTTCTGCGGCACTGGCTATTAGTTTAGGAATTTTATTACGCCAAAGACTTGAAAGATATTCAAGGCTATGAGTAATACCAAATTCTGCTTGTAATAAATTTTGTATTTCGGCATTTTGTCGACCATCTATTTTATATAATACTAATTTTTGATAAATAGGATAAGGCGCAAGCGCAATAGTAGAAATTTTATCAAAATCTTCCATAAGATAGTATAAATCGCCAATGAATTCGCTATAACCATCTTGTTTTAATTTAGAATATAAGCATAAGATTGTCGAACAAGTGTTTGGATCCAAAAGAGAGAGTCCGGAAGGAATTGGGTATCCTTCTTCATCAAAATCACAAGTTTTATCATCATAAGTAAGTTTATAGATGCCGCGTGAATGCGCGGTTGAACTTGCTTGAATAGGCTATCGAAAAGAGTCTTTCACAAGGTATTGATCTTTGCGTAACTCAATAATTGTTTTTCGTATAATAAACGCTTCGCGGCCCTGTGCGGTCTTTGCCTTTTCTTCCCAAAATTCAATGGAATCTCTTATTTGTTGGAGTTCAGGTATTTCTTCAATATCTTTTTTCGTTATTTTTACTTTTGGTTTAAATATTTGATTTTTATTTTCATGGATAAGATTATAGATTCCATCTTCGCCACTTTCTAGTTGTGATACAAGACCTTCAAAAGAAGTTTCACGTTTATTAACTGTTGCTAAACGGTTTTCAGTTAATATCTTGCGCTCACGGCGCTCTTGACGCTCCATGCACATAACTAGATAATCAGTTAAAATTTCTATATATTTTTGAGGAGGGTTAGGCTATTCAGCCAAAATTTGCTCCACTAATCGTACTCTTTCTTCTGGAGTTTCTAAAGAATAATCTAATTTTATCAAAAGCTTTTTAGAACCTCCTTTTGTTTTCGAAGCTACGCTTCAAAAAACACAAAAGGTAGCTTCAATTCTTATTTTATTATAGCATGAAAAAAGCACAATGTCAAGTTTTTTGAGAAAAAATTGATAAAATTTTAAAAATAGTATATAATTTATATATAAAAAATAAGAAAAGAAAGGCATTAAAAATGAGAAAACCTCGTGGAATTTTGGGCAGCTATGCTGCAAATATGAAAAGAAAAGCTACTATGGCGGCGACCAGTGGAGTGTATGAATTTATGTGGGGAGAAAAACCGAAGAGAGGCCGGCCTAAGAAGAAAAAGGAAAATTAAAAAGAGAAAATGCAAGACAAAAAGAAAAGATAAATGGTGTATTGTTTTATTAAGAGTTCCTTATTACAATTTTGATAAAATTGATAAAAATTATCTTTTTTCCGATAACTGAAAATGAAAATACTTGGGGATAGAAGATTGACCAGGCAAAACGTTTTTATTAAATTAAAAAAAAATTTTTCCCGAAATACTACCCCACCTTTTATTCTTTCAGTTTTCATCAGATAAACACTTGTGAACCTTACGGACTTTTTATCTGAGGAACGCGCAACCCTCCAACCCCAGCCCCCACTTAGAATAATCCTGGTCATCGTTGACGGCCTTAATTTCAATCAAAACAGACCAACAGAGAAAAGTCTTTCCCTCCGCCGCGGCTTATTTAACTCAGAATACATCCTGAAACTCTTGCATTCGCGGCGCTGGCCAGCAAACTCACCAACAGCAAATAAGAATAAAAGAAATATAAAAAAATTTGACAAAATTAAAAAAATACTGTATAATATAATTAATCTATTAAGGAAATATTATTTAATGTACTCTTTTTTTATAAACTAAATTCTTTTCTTAAATTAATATTTGATTTTCTTTTAGTAATTTATTTTTATTTAACATGGCTAAATTAAATATAATAAAAATAAATTAAATATTAATGCTGGTTTTGTAATACTTCATTTTACTATAAGAAAAAACATTGTTTTGTTTTCTTTTCTTAACCTCCTTTCTGATGTGGCGCAGCGTAACAAGTGCCACAATACATACAAAGCTTGTCTATAGACTTGCACACAATTAAATAACTTAGCTTTATTTAATTAACATTCAATCATAATAAATAATATAAACGTTGATGCAGGAGGAGTGCGACTCCGGATGCAGCAACAATCTAAGGGGAAGACTTTTGTTAAAACAAGTAGGGGGAAAGAGAGCATAGTGGTTATAGTTATAAGTATTGCGTTTACCGCAATAATAAAGCTATTCTCTCTTCTGCGGTTCTAACATTAACTAATGCAGCTACATACTGCTTAATATAGTCTGCTCTGTCTAATATAAATTAAGAGAACTTACTTTCAATATCTTTCTCTCTTGGTTTTACTCCAACAGACAAAATGAAAAATGAAAATTATTTTTTAATGATTATTCATTTTCTGCTTCCTTTCTTTGAGCGAACAAAGTTGCGCGAGCAGCCTTTTAGCTAGACATACTGGACATTAATAATATAACGTTGTGTTGTAGGCGCGGCAGTACATGCTCAATGCCGCCACGGCAACACTCTCCTTAGTAGATACTGCATTATTACTGTAGCACAGCTTAGAAACTTATTAAGCTGTGCTATTATTATATAAAGAGGTTGATACAATTGTACTGTTCAGCGGTGCGTGTGCGGTTGACACGCACCGAGCTTATGTCAAGGACTTATTGTGGCAATTTTTTAACAAACTTTGAATGACTTTGTTAAAATATTATCAATCCCAAAACTGGACAAACATTGTTAATTTTTTCACAAGTCCAAAATGCAACAAAAGGTTTATACTTTGTTAAAAAATTAACTTATTTTTTCTATTTCCTATTGGAAAACTGGTTTCCGCCGCGGAAACTAAAATTGTTAATAAACTGCCAATTTTGCTAAAGCAGCACCCCATTTAAGTATACCACAACAGCGCAAACTTGTCAATACCTTTGTGTAAAAAAAAGTTGCTAAAATTAGCAACTTTTTTGTTCTTTGGAGGCGACTTACTGATTCCTTGTGACACGGTTCGCTTGGCTTTACTGCCCTTTTGGGGACTTACTACCTGAACCCCTGCACGGTGTCTGCTGACCGCGCTCCCCTTGGAACAATTATAGTATAACACAAGGGGCGGAAAATGTCAACACTTTTTTTTGAAAAAGTTTTTTTTATTTTTTTTGAAAAAAGTATTGACAAGAATACAGTCTTGGTGTATACTATAATTGTTCCAAGGGAACAGAAAAGAAAAGAGAGGTTAGAACAATGAAAAAGGAAATGAACAAGGCTTACATGGTAATGGTACAGAATGAGGTCGTTATGGTGACAATGGACAAGATAAAGGCCGAAAACTTTTATTTCGCCCTCAAAAGACAATTTGAACTTCGAAGTGCTTATGAACTTGTCAACGAAACTACAACGTTTAATGATTACTTTGGAAGTACGCTCTATGATAAAACTGCAGTACTTAAAGCCATAAATGATGAAATTGTCAAGATACGAATTAGGGTAATGATAATGGATTAAAGGGCGCAAGCCCTTTTCTTTTTAGAACGGCACTTTAACGCATTAAAGTGATAATGCTTTAATGTGTTAAAGCAGCAAACCTTGTTAAAAACTCGACAATCTTTTTATAAAATTCCCTATTGACAAATTTGCAAATAAGCATTATAATATATACATAAAGAAAAGGGAGGAAAAAACAATGTTTGATGATGATTATATCGTAACCAAAAAATTCAAGGTTCGCCCACGTTCAATCGCATGGTTCGCAATACGCGCAATGCAGGCTGTATGCGGCGCAAGTTGTTTATATCTCTTATATATTCTATTGGCGGCAGTTTGTGGGGGATAAAAAATCCCCCTTGACAAATAAAAGGAAGGCAAACAATGATGAAGTTTAATCGCAAATTACGCAATAAAATAAAGCTTATATTTAGGCATTGTATATTGCTAAATGGAAAACTAGACTATACAACAAATTGGAATAGAATAGCAGTAAATAGTCTTATTAAAGTCTATGAACGAATCGATAAAAAAACCGCTAAAATTCTCCGCAAAGAAGTAAAGCGAATAACAAAGACAGTTTCCTAATCCTCTCTTTTTGGGGGAATACTTAAAAAAAGTATTCCTCCATTTTTTATAATTTTCCTATTGACAAATAATGTGGGTTATGCTATACTATAATTGTTCCAAGAGAGAACAGAAAGAGAGGAAAAAAAGATGAAATATTATGAATTGCAGGTAAGTTATGAAATGTTTGGTGAAGATGAAGTCAAAAAAGATACTCTCTTTGTTCCGCAATCGGACTCAGCAAAGAAAATTGCGCAACAAATGATAGATAAGTTCACCAATGTTATACAGGTAGAAGTCATCAATGGCGCAACTGGAGAGCTTGTCTATTACAACGCTAAAGATTAATAAGCGGGGGAAAATTCCCCGCTTATTAAAAAGCTTTTGACAATTTTTATAAAAAAAGGTATAATAAAAATATAAAAAAAAAAGAAAAGGTGATTTTAATGATATTGTTTTCTATTTGTACAATAATCAATGTAATTCTTTCAACAGTAAAAAGTCTTATTACCATTAAAGGCTCTAAGCTTGCGGCGGCTTTGATAAATGCTTTAACCTATGGTTTTTATACTTATGTTATTCTTTTAACAAGCGATGCCGCGCTCAGCATTGAGGGAAAAATGGCTGTCACCGCGGCGGCAAACTTTATAGGTGTCTATCTTGTTAAGCTATTGGAGGAAAAGGCGCGTAAAGATATGCTTTGGAAAATTGAAAGCACCATAAAACATGATGAAAAAATATTGTATGCTTTGCGTGACCAATTGGAATTAGCGGATATTCCTTTTAATTGGATAGATATAAATAAGTATTTTATCGTCAACTGTTTTTGCGCAACTCAAGAACAGAGCGCAAAAGCCAAAACAATACTTGATGCAGTTGGCGCAAAGTATTTTGTTTCAGAAACAAAAACTCTTTGAAAAAGGTATTGACATTTTAGCCTAAGTATAGTATACTATAATTGTTCCAAGAGGGAACAGAAAGAGAGGAAAAAAAGATGAAGAAATACTTTGAAACACCTACACAAGTTATGTTTTGGCAGGACGCGGAAATAATGCGCGAAAATAATGTAGACTATTTTGTGGGCATAGCTTATCACGATGAAATAATTTGCGCGTGTTGCGGCGGCATAGTAGAAATTAGCGAAGTTGAAAACATTGAAACTTTTCCTTGGGTTGATATTACCGATGCAATTCTTAGTTAATAAGAGCAAAAGGGCTTAGAAATAAGCCCTTTTGACAATTTTTATAAAAAAAAGTATAATAAAAATATAAGAAAAAAATGATGAAGAAAACTAAAGCTTGAAAAATAAAAACAAAAATTGAATTAAAAAACTGTAAATAATACAGTTTTTTAATTATGTAAAAACCCCTTGACTTTTTCGGCGGCCTGTGCGCGGTTGGCACAGGCCGAGCTTTGTGTCAAGCATTTTTTGGTGAAATTTCTGATAATTTTTTATCATTTGTGATAAAAAATTATCAATCCTGAAACCCCAATTGTTAAAAAATTATCGTAGTATTTTTAACAATTGTATAATTATACATAGTGTATTATCGCGGCATAAATAATACACTTTTTGAATTGTGACAAAATTGTGAACACTACAAAAAGCTATTGCAATCATTTTCCAAAAGTAGTAAAATATAGGCATAGTTAAGAAAGGAAAACTAATGCTTATGACTTTTTACTTTGACATGGATGGCACATTAGCGAATTTTTATGGTGTGCAAAATTGGCTTGAATATCTCAAAAATTTTGATACTACACCATACCGCATAGCTGAACCGCTTATAAATTTTTCTCTGTTGGCGCGGCGTATTCACCAACTACAACGCAAGGGATATAAAGTCGGAATAATTAGCTGGTTATCTAAAAGCGGGACAGAAGATTATAACGCGGCTGTAACTACCATTAAAAAAACATGGCTGAAAAAACACTTGCCCTCTGTAGAATGGGATGAAATAACAATTATTCCCTATGGTACACCAAAGCATAACCATGCTAATGATAAGTATGCTATACTTTTTGACGATGAAAAGCGCAATCGGGACGCATGGCAAAGCAAAACGCGCATGGCATTCGATGAGTCCTGCATAATGGAAATTCTTGCCCATTTTGCAAAAAGTTGTTGACAAATAAAACGGCCTGTGGTAATATAATACTTGCGGGGACGCAATGTTCCCGTAGGAAGGAAGAAAAAAAATGGGAAAGAAAATTGACCAACGCCGCCGTTATTATCTTGTATTGGATACCGAAACGGCTAACACCTATCGCGATGAAAACAATAGGCTTGTAAGCAAAGACGCGCTTTTTTATGACTTAGGCGCGCAAGTTGTAGACAAAGCTGGCAATGTGTATGAGCGTTTTAGCTTTATCAATCGTGATATTTACTATGCTGAGCGCAGTCTTATGCAAAGTGCCTACTACGCTGATAAAATGAGCATGTATGACGCGCAAATTCTGGAAGGTAAGCGCACGGTCGCAAGCTTATATGAAATTCGCAAAGCTATTGCCGATGTCATTGCAGAGTATGGTATAACCGTAGTAATGGCGCACAATGCCAAATTTGATTATGACGCGCTTAATGCTACGCAAAGATATATAACGAAAAGCAAATATCGTTATTTCCTGCCTAAAGGTATAGAATGGTATGATACGGTTCGCATGGCGCGGTCAACTATTGCAAAGCAAAAAACCTATAAGCGTTTTTGTCAAGAAAATGGATACTTGACTAAAAATAATCAACCGCAATGTTCCGCGGAAGTGCTTTATAAGTACATTAGCGGCAATAATGACTTTGTGGAAAGTCATACTGGACTTGAAGATGTAGAGATAGAAACGCGCATTTTTGTCCATTGTATGCGCCAACACAAAAAAATGCGAAAAAAGTTGTTCAAGGATTAAAAAACCTATTGACAAAACCGCGCACCGCATGTTATAATAAATCATAAGCTGAAGGACAGGAAATGTTCTTCAGATAAAAATTGACAAGGACAGTCACAAAAACCAGAAAGAGAGTTGATACTATGACTAAGAAGGAACTTTTCACCGCCCTGCTGAACCTGCCTACTGTACAGGCACGTCCCGACTTTGTAGCAGGACTGGAACATGAGATTGACCTGCTGAACCGCAAGAACACCACGCGCAAGCCCACGGCAAAGCAGGAAGAAGGCAATGAGATAATTGCCCGCGTTCTTGAGATTTTGAGCGATGGCGAAGGCCGCACGGTAACAGAAATTCTCAAGAAGTTGGACATAGCAGATTTGAGCCATTCCCGTTTGAACCAGCTTATTAAGAAGGCCAAAGACGCCGGAACGATTGAGCGCGAAGAAGTCAAGCGCAAGGCATACTTTTTCGCCGCAGGTGTTGAGCGCAAGCCGATTGAACAGTAAGCATGAACCAGCGCAAAGACATGGGGAGCGCAAGCTCCCCACAAATCCAGCAGATAATGAAAACGTTGCAAATATCAGAAGCAGAAGC
This sequence comes from Clostridium sp., assembly GCA_022785265.1. GTDB lineage: Bacteria > Bacillota > Clostridia > Clostridiales > Clostridiaceae > Clostridium. The sequence goes on from JALFQD010000409.1 coordinate 24,299, forward strand.
AAAAGAGGTGTTAGACTATGATAGACGCATAGACGCAGGCGAAAAGTTGGGCGAATTGAGCGCGGAACAGAAAAAAGTTGCCAAGGAAATGACAATCACGCGCACAAAAACCAATTATAAATTCCAACAGCGCGAAAGAAAAGCTAACGCGGCAAAGCAAGAAATAATTGCGGCATTGGCGCAAACGCTGGAGAACAAAGGCGCGGAAAAGCTGGAAATCGCAAACGCGGAAAGAGAATTTTCTTTTCTATTGGATAACGTAAAATATAAAATAACTTTGAGTTGTCCGCGAAAATAATAAAAAACCTCCCAAAATGGGAGGTTTTTATTACAAAAATTTAATTGTTACATGAATTGTTACGAATTCGTAATAATTTAAGTCGAAAACCTTGATAATAGTTCTTATTTTATTAAAAAAATTATGATTTTTTATAAAAATAGGGCGATTTTTAATAAAAAACTGATAATTTATACTGATTTTTTATAAAAAATCATGATTTTTTTAATAAAACTTTAAGAATTTATCGCAAAGTTTTATAATTGTTACAAAATTGTTACAAAAATTACCCCTTGACATTCGACTCGCCGCTCTCAGATGAGACCGGCGAGAATTTTGTCAATATAGAATCTCTGGTAATTTTTTAACGAAAAACTGTTAAAATTTAGACAAACATTTTTTTCCTAAAAGTATTGACTTTATAGGGGCTATGATATATAATACATAATGCAAGGAGGAACTGAGAACCCTCCAACAGATAAAAGGAAAAAGGAGATTAAAAAAATGAAGGTTACGTTGCAGGTTTGTAAGATTGAGAATGTAGACATTGAAGTTCCCTATGCAATTATTGCGCCGCTGATGCTGGACAACTGTAAAGAAAATTGGGACAAGAGCGGAATCGCAACCGAAGAAGATTATGAGCGCGTAAAGGATTACATCAAAAGAAATTACGGCTATGGCCTTAGCTGTGATATAGATAATGGCAATTATCAGTACGCGGAAATTACCAGCGGCAATGAAACTATAACAATACTGGAGGGTTAAAAAATGTTTGAGCTAAGGCAAATTGATGAGCTGGGGCGCGTAGCAATACCCAAAGAAATACGAGAACAAATAAACATTAAGACAGGCGCGCTCATGATAATAATAGATGAGGGAAAAAACTTTGTGACTTTTGCAAAGTATGACTCCAATGTTATTCCTCCACATGATACGACTCCAAGTGACATTCTTAGAGAAGCAATTTCAGAAATGGCAGTTTATGCCGCTGAATCTGAATACGAAACTGAATTTTATGAAATAATGGATGAAGTTGCAAAGCTGATGAATGAGTGTGAGGAAATAGAAAACAGGGGTTGACAAGCTCAGCCCCTTATGATAAAATAATTAACATAGTTTTCAAGGGAAAGTTTGTAAAAAACTTTCCCTTGATCTTTTCAGCTCGCCGCTGTGGGTTGACAGCGGCGAGAATTTGTCAAGAGGAAATGTTTGTGAATTTTTTATCATAAAAGCATGATAAAAAATTCACAAACCAATTTTCCCGATTTGTTAAAAAAATAACTTTTTCATTTTTTGCAAAAAACTGTTGACACCAGCGGCGTTATGGTGTATACTATAATTGTTCCAAGGGGGACAGGAACCCCAAGGACATCACTACTAAGTGAAGGACACACTTAAAAACCAGAAAGTGAGTTGATACTATGACTAAGAAGGAAATGTTTACCGAACTGCTGACTCTGAGCGAAGTTGCCGCGCGTCCTGAACTCGTTGCAGGTATTGAACACGAAATCGAACTGCTGAGCCGTAAGAACTCAAGCACTCGCAAGCCTACCGCCCATCAGGAAGAAAACGAAATCCTTACTGAGCGCATTAAGGCTATCCTGTTCCACGCCTCCAATGACGGCATGACCATCACCGAAGTTGTTAAGGCTCTCGATGATGATAACATCACCCATTCCCGTATAAACCAGCTTGTGAAAAAGCTGAAGGATGAGGGCATTGCGGTTCGTACTGAGGTTAAGCGTAAGGCATATTTTAAGCTGAGCGATGAAGCCAAGGAAGGTTTGGAAGGCTAAGGGGCTTTGCCCCTTACCTTCTAAAAGGAGGATTGAATAAACTTGACCAAAGAGCAAGAAAAAGCGAAACTTGAAAACTTAATGAAAACGTTGGACATAAGCGAAGCCGAAGCCCGCGAGGTCATGGCCTATGATGAAGCAGTCGAACATGGCAAGCCCACGGAATATGACTTGACGCCAGACCAAAAGAAGGTTGCTAAAAAGATGACTAATTGCGACCATAAGAAACAAACCGGAACAAATTACAAATTCCAAAAGCGCGAAAGAAAGAAGAATGGCGCAAAGGCTGATTTGATTGCGCTAATTGCGGAAATGTTGAACGCAAAGGTTGAAAATCTTCAAGTCACGAATGAAGAACGCCAAGTTATCTTTGACTATGAGGGCAATTCTTATGAAGTAAATCTAATCCAAAAGAGGAAGAAAAAAGATGAATAATGGAAAAGAATTTCTCTATGTGGGCTGTTACCTTGATGAAAATGACGACTTTATTCTCAAAGTTGGCACAACTAATAATCTTGAGCGGCGTAAAGCTGAACACACGCGCAACTATCGCAAGGCCGATAAACATAAGCTAATAGGCAAGCGTGAATTTGTTTATCTATGGCATTTGCCGCTAAGTAAATATAACACATTGCGGTTTGAGGATAAAACGCGCCAGCGTTGGCAAGATGAAAAAATTGGGGAATATGTGCGGAATGATAGATTTGTATGCAAACAAATTCCCGAACGTGTAGAGGTTACAATCAGAAAAACCTATACAATTGAAATACCAGAATTTTAAGAAAGGAAAACGCGCGGGGATAAAATTCCCCCGCGCGCAAGGTTAAAACTATGGATTATATTTGTTGCCCCATTTGCGGCACTACAAATGAATATGAAGAAATTTCTGATTTGGATATAAGCTATTATAATAAAACAATAAGAAGGTATTTTCTTTGCGGCGGCTGTGGCAGTCAATTTATGGCGGAATACACTTTAGAAAATGTTATTGCTTTGGAAGAACCAGAAAAGTAAATAAGTTACAATGTAAAAATTTTTTGGCTGAAATAAAATTTCAGCCATTTTTTTTCAAAAAAGACTTGACATTTGAACTGGCCGCCACCGGATGCGGCGGCCAGAATTTTAAATCAATCAAAGTTTGTGAATTTTTTGTAACAAATGTTAAACAATTTTTGTCAAGATAAATTTTCCTGAAAGGCTTGACAGCTACGCTAAAAGGTGTTATAATAATGCCAGAAGTTAAGGAGAGAGGTAATTAAAACTATGGAAAAGAGTATCACTCAGAGAATTGAAGAACTTGCAGACCAGATAAAGCAACTTTCTATTGACATGGCTCGCATGAAAGAGACTGCTGACCCAGATGACGTCAACGACATTCAAGAATTAAGTGATAACTTGTTTCATATCCAGTCTAAAATGCACTGTGAGTATTATTCTTTAGCGCAAGATATTTGGGGAGATTAAAAAAAGGGGTTGACACAACAACCCCCTTCGTATTATAATAATACCAGAAGTTAAGGAAAGGGGTAATTAAAATGTTTACAAATATTATGTTCTATGTCATTTGGGCGGTTTTTGCTTTATACAGAAGAATTTTCTGATTTAATGAAATAAGTGCTTGACAAATAAACCCATTGGTGTTATAATAAACATATAAAGAAAAGGGATTGAGAGGTACTTAAAATGAGCATGATAGAAAAGAACAAGAACCTGTTTGTGGTTACTTTGGAGAGCGGTAAGCAGACTTATTTTAACTTTACTGATGGCAATATCTATGGCGTAAGCGGCAAAGTTGTGCAAAACTTCAATGCTGAAGCTATGAGAATTTTGAAATCTAATCAGAACAGCAATTTTATTGCCATGTATTTCTATGAAAAAACGCTGTCCTATTCCCCTTATATTGATATTAAAGAATGGCCTGCTTCTTTGGTAGAAACCATTTATAGTTTGTATGCAAAACGTTACTCTGTCGATGTTCTGAGCAGAATTGCTGAGTTCTGTTATAAGAATAATTTTAAGCTGGATAAAAAAGGCGTTAAGATTTTAACAGAAGCTCTTTCCAACATGGAAAATGACAATGGTGAGTTGCCTTGGATAAATAGCCATCGGTTAGAAATTGAAATCGTTAAAATTTCCTATAGTAATTTGCCTGAGAAGATTATTTCTCTTATTTCACAGTCTACGCCTGAAATGAGAAAATATATTATAGAAGATGCTCAGAAAATTGCTTTTCGGTATGAACATGAAAATTGGGAATATTTGGATAAAGTGATACATTCTGCTAACACATACATTTGTCCTTATATATCCCGTTATATTCAGCTTTGTAATTTACTTCACCATGAACGAACCTATAAAAATCTGTTTCAATCTATTTGCATGATGGAAAAAGAAAGAGATTTAATGGCTGATAAATTCTGTCTTGAATACCAGAAAAAAGCACCTTTGTTTTTTGAAGATGAAAACTTTACAGTTCTCATTCCTACAACTGCAGACGAGTTCAAAGAAGAAGCCGATTACCAGCAAAATTGTGTTTTTCGTCTGTACTATCCAAGAGTGAGGAATTGCGAAACCCATGTAGTTTTTATTCGCAAGAAGTCCGACATTAACACACCTTATATTACTTGCGAAGTTAATAATGCTGGGGAGATTATCCAGTACCTTACAAGGTTTAATGATAATGTGACAGATGATAATGCAAAAGCATTTGGGATTGCTTACCAAGAATATTTGCATGAGCATTTTTAGAAGCCAAAAAGAAGGGAAAAAGAATCCCTTCTTTTTATATATTTTTGCGCGAAAGGGCTTGACAAATAAATCTATTGGTGCTATAATTAAGACAATCCAAGAGAAGAACAGTAAAGGAGATGATAACAATGAATGAATTTTTTGGCTACTGCGGTTGGGACTTCGGCGGCGCATTGAACAATAAATTTCAGAGGGGCGAACACGTACGCATTGGGCGTACCATATATCGTGTGATTTTTCGCATTGGCTCTTGGCATTGGTTAAAAAGAATTTGAAAAAAGGAATTGACATAACAGTCTCTTTGTGCTATAATAATATCATCAAAAGGAGGTTTGATAACATGAAGGTAAATGAAAACAAACTTGATACTGTTTTGCAAAGCTTTGTAGAATCATTCAATGATTGCGCTTGTTGTCCTTTGATTTTTGATTGCGAAAGAGATAATGAAGGGATTGACTGTTACGAATGTGCAGAAGTGTTGAAAAAATGGCTCATGGGGGAGTAATCCCCTATTTTTTTTAAGCTGGTCGCCCTTGGCCATGGCGACCAGAATTTCGGTTTAATTAGGGTTTGTAAATTTTTTTCTGCGCAAGTGCGGTTCAAGTACCCTAACTAAAAAATCCTGTAATTAAGTCTCAGCGCCCCGGAGCCGGTTGTTAGGCTCCGGTATTTCCCCCGCAACCCTCATATGGCGATTTTTTGCTCAATCCAGCGGCTCGCCCCATATGCACTTATTTTCCCAAAAAAGTTAAGGTTGTGCTTACGCACTCTCAACTTTTTTTCTTTTACCTTTGTTCCGCCCCGGCGCTACTCAATCACTTTATGCCCTTTTGATTTTTTATAAAAAATATGTTATAATATTAAAAAAAAGCAAAAATTCCAAAAGAAAAGAAAAAAATTTTCTTGTCAAATTGCGCGCTTCCAGATTAAGTCCGCCGCGGCACCAGTTTATTTTTATAAAAATATATTGTATAATAATATCATAATCAAAAAGGGAAAAGGAAAATGCGGCAGGTTTTGATTCTATCCAATTTTGCCTTTTTGGGCTTACGCCCAAAAATTTTTTAATGCCTAAGTACAAGCTGCCGCCTCGGCAACTTTGTTAATGGAAATGGTTGATTTTTATTAACATTGTGCAGAATGTTGTAGAAGGCATTGCGCCTTCTACAGCTTGTTCCACCTCGGCATTAACAATTAATACCCAGGATCATTTTCAACCTTTAAAAGTTCAGGATGTAAATCAAGATATGACTTAAATATTTCATACTAAGTACAGCGTACAACCATGTATCCTGTCTCATCACGAAACTTGAAAATACAATCTCTAAATGTATCTAAGCCTAAACGGTCTAATTGTTCAAAATATTCATCGCTTGTAATTTCTTTATCGCGCAAGGCATCTCTCAATAACATCTCTTGCCTTATTTTTTCTGGTGAATCCATATAACAAGATGCAATGATTTTATTAAAACGTTTATTTTCTTCTTCGGTTAATAAACGATAATGATTAAAATCATCAAGCTTAATTGCCCAAATATAATTACGACGACCAATTTCACCCTAAGAAAAGCACTCTGACGTAATGCCAAACAATGGTATTAAGGTTTCAGTTAAACGACGATTGGCAGTACGCTCAGAAAGAAAATAACCCTCTTGGACAAAGCGTCGGCTCATACCGCATATAGTACTTAAACCATTTTGATATTTATGGCAACGTGCAACCTCTTTTTTTGCAATATCTTCATTTCTTTCTCGCATTTTTTTATCATAAGTGCTAAAAAATATTTCTTTTATTATAACACCGCCATGTACTTTTTCATAATCACAAAAATCAGAAAGTTTATTATAAAATTTTGTTGATGTGTTTTTAAAATGACCAAACGAGACTCCAAACCAAGCGGCTAAATCACGTGTAGTCATTTTACCTAAATGTAATTCCATTTAATAAAAACCTCACTTTTTAAAAATATGAGAAAAAAGTCATACTTTTGGCATGACTATATTTTTTTTTCTACTCATGCCAAAACCATTACCTTTATTACCGGTTAGATTAAAGGTCATAATTTTTCTCTAACTTAAATAAAAAATTGTTTAAATCTCTTCACCGCTCTTGCCCAAAGGGACATAAAAAAATATGGGCCAAGCCCACGGAAGGTTATAACGTTTTTTGGCACATCTATATGTCTTATAGAGGGGCCATTTTTCGTTATAAGTGTGATAAAGTAATTAAAGTTTTCACTTTTTAATTTTAAAATGGAATTTTCATTTCATTTTTTAAATTGATTTTTGATTTTGAATTGAGATTTTGAAAATAAAATTTAAATATGCCGTCTTTGGCGCAAAAATTGTCTCTCTTTCATTATATATATAATATCATATTTTTGTAAAATTGTAAACTTGGCGCGTAAACCCAAAGAAAGATAATATAATAAGGATTGCGGCAACGGGTTCGGATAAAAGAGAATGGTGTTGGGATGGGGGATCGGCCACCACACCTCCCCAATTTTCTATTTTTTTCATTCTCACTCCACGCTCGTCAATTTTGTAGAAAAGTTTGTGATACCTAAAAATTTTAATTCCAATCTACAAAATTCAAGCTCTATAACCCCAGCTCCACAATCTATTGTCAAAAAGATTGTCCTACCGGCTATTTTGTCAAAACTCAAGCGCACGTAAGACGCCTCACTTTTAAATAAAAACTCTACACTTTCAAAGTCAAATTTTTTGCAAAGTTTTATTTAAAAAAACGTTTACCTATTATCTTCCCAACTCTATTTTAAATAAAACACCTGCATTTCAAAAGTGTGTGAAAATTGCAGGTGTTTATATAAAAAGTGGAGCCTTGCTTCGCAAAACTCCACTTTTTTTAATCTTCAAAAACCAATTCATCCACTAATTGCGTCCGTTTTTCTGGAAAAAATCCTAACCGTTCAACCACCAACGCTACAAACATTAAATAGCTGTTTCTAGTATTCAGCTCTCCTTTAGCTTCCTTATACTCAGCCGTACTAATTTCACCTTTATAATAAGCATCATCAATCATTGCCATCTAATCATTACATTCTTGATAAGACTCATGAGCACAATCTAAAACAATTCTGTACTCAGCTTCACTTAATACATCAGTACCTTCTTTATTCATCCAAACATAATGGCTACTGCCTAATGCGCCCTTATCGTTTTTAATATAATTACGTCCATAATTTTTTCGCTTCCATAAACCTACATATTGCTAAGTAGTATCAACAGAAATCTAAGAATTAATTTCTGGAACTTTTGCATAAATTGTCTTTCCTACTCGCGCGCTAGTATCAATTTTCTTCTATCCTGCTGGCGTAATTTTGTAATTCTTATCTTTAACCTTACCCCACTCTTTAGGCGCTTCTTTTTCAACAATCTCATAAGCCTTAGAATAAACTGGTATTTTTACTCTGTCAATAATAATTTTTTTGCCTTCATAATGCCAATCTGCAAAAGCACTAAGAATTTTCATCTTCTTTTCTTTTGCCTATGGCCGACTTTTTGCTAAAGTTTCAGGTCTTAATCCAAACCATACTGATAAATCTTTTAACATTATAGGACCTTCTTGTAGCTCTATCATAGAGTTCCCCCTTTATAAAAATCTACTTTTTATATAAAACACCTCATTTTTAAAGCTATATATAATATATATAGTCTTATTTTTGAGGTGTTTTATATACTTTATAGAACTTGTATTTACTTTAGTTCTACATTTATATATAAAAAATCATAAAATTCTCCTTTCCCGCTTTGTCCAAAAATTTGTGCGGTAAAGCCGCACAATTTTACTTTTGCGAGCTACCACTCGCAAACTTTTGCGGACTAACGTCCGCAACTTTACTTTTTTATAATTTTATTATATAATATATACAGAAAAAATAAGAAAAAGGAGGTTTGCGCACTGTGTGCGCAAAACTACTATGAATATTAATGATTATCTTTTGACCTCACTGCGCGACGGCCAATCTGCCGAAGACCTCGCCAAAGACCTTTCGTCCGCCCTTCAAGCAGCCGAAAAGCAACTTGCAGAAGAAAAAGCCGCAAAAGAGCAAAGCTCGCAACTTAAAACTGATTTGTGTAATTGCTTGCGCAATTACGCAAGTGCCATGCACCCAAAGACTTATAACAGATTGATTGAAATACATGGTCATGACTTCACTGATGATGAACTTATCAAGATCATTGATAACACAATAAAGAATACCGCAGTTGCAATAAAGCTTTGCGACGTTTTTGACGAAGCTACCACAACTCAAAACACCGTTACAAACTGGGAAAAGCTTTTTAATGATTTCTTCGACAAATACGACTTGTAAAAGCTGCGCTTTTACAAATTAAAGCTTTAATTAAAAAGAGAAGTTATAATTTTACTATAACTTCTCTTTTTTAATAGTCTTTTTGGGGCGGCAGCCCCAAAAACTGAGTGACGTTTTCATTAGTTATTCAAACGCAGTTTGAATAACTTGAAAACTCACGAAGCCCACACACATATTTACTGGTTTTTGGTACTAAATCGCGCAAATGCACATCTTTTAAAGTATAAGGTATTCTAATTAATGGAATATTATGTTCTTTCGCCCACTAATTTTTTCTATTATCTTTCTCTTTTCTTTGTATTAATCCTTCTTCCCCACCCCAACAATCTACAGATTTAAAATGTTGTTCACCATCATATTCAATTAAATAACTTAATCCACTTTCATCAAAAACCGCAAAATCAAATCTTCCTAAATGCGCAACCGCATATTCCTATTTAAAGCTTATATTATTATTAAATAAAATATCTCTAATCTTATTCTATCCTTTTGATATTGAAATAGGGCATATTCTTTCATTATCTGTTTGCTTTTGGATCAATAATAATAAAGCTTCAATTGCAATATTATCACTGCTTATTTGCCCAGTTAAAGCTTTTTCAATTGCCGCAATCGCCAATTCTCTTGCTAACTCTTGATCTTTCTCATGAATTAACTTAATCTATTCAAATGTTTCCACATAAATCTTTCCTTGTTTATTTACTTTTACTGGATTAAACTCTTTTATCATTTTGACTTTCTCCAAAAAATATTTTATAATTATATTATACAAAAAAAATAAAGGACTTACAAATTGTACAATGACTGAACTTTATAATTTTAGTTTTGAATTTATGGAGCAAAGCTCCACAACAGGCGCAGAACAAAAAACGCCCCTCCTTTGCAATGGCATTGTTGCGGGAGCTGACTACGCGGACGCAGTAGCTAACATTGTCGGAACGTTCCGCTCCGACAAAAATAAAATCTCTAAACTTCTCGTTGAAGAAGTAGGTTCCTCGGCTGTTTTGATTGGCAACCCGAAACCCCTTTCGGAAGAGCAAAGCTCTTCCGAAAAACAGAATTCCCCAGAAGAAGAAACAATTAAAGAATAAAAAAAAATAAAGGGAAACATATGGTTTCCCTTTTATTTTTATTAAATTTTATATTATAATATATATATAAAGAAAAGAAAAAAGAAAGGTTTGCGGAATTATATTCCGCAAAGGAATATTTAAATGATTACCTTTGTTACCAAAAACCCTCCTTTACAAGTTGAGTTCTCAGAACTTGACCCAACCGTAATTTTCATAGAGCCTAACTCCGCAAGAAACTTTTATTTTATGAAATTGTCAGAACACACTTTTGTCAATCTCTCAAATGGTTATTGCGGCTCTTGGAACCCCGATGATCTTGTAATTCCAGTAGATATAGATTGTCCCACTGACATCTTTGTTAATAAAACCGCCGACCGCACTTGTTTTTCTGACATAGGTTATGGAGAAACCTTTACCATTGATAATGCTTCTTTCCAAAGCTATTATATGAAAGTTAGCATCAAAAATGCAAATGCGGTCAACCTTATTAATGGCCAACTTTGTAATTTTGACTCTTGGCAGCCTATTCAAATTGCAGCAATCTTTTATGAGGTGTTGTGAGCTGCGCTCACAATAATATAAAAAAATGGAATTTTCAAAAATAATTGATTTCTTTGAATATCATGGTATAACATACCTTAAAATAAAACCCACCCATATCTACGAACGTGAAACCAGCGCAATATTTATGGCTAATACCATAAATCTTAAAACTCGTAAACCTGAATTTTTTGCTGATCACGAAATTGTAAACCCTGTAAACATCACATTCACACAAGGAGCTTTATAAAACTATGAAAACTTTTTTCTATACTGCTAAATACACTCTCAAAGACATAGAAGGTGACTATAAAGAATACACTGACCATGGTATAGTTGCGAGTACCAGCTATGCCGAAGCAATGTCTCAGCTCGAAGAACTTTATGACCCAGAAGATCTTTATGAACTTAAATTGTCGTCTCTCCGAGATGGTGGCATAGTTTTTCTTCCAGAACTCCCTAATGTAAATCTTGAAGATGTAATAGTCGAAGCAAATATTTGTTGAACTTTGGAGCTTTGCTCCAAAGCTCAACTTCCAAGAGAAGAAAGTAAATTAACTCCTCGTATTGTCGTAGGTATCAAAAAACAACCTAATACATTACCAACTGCGGCAATTAGTAGCGCAAACAACATTTCCGCACTAAAATGCGAAACTAATATTGCCGTCCAAAAGTAAAAAGAGTAAGCAATTGAATGCGTGAACCCGCAAACCAAAAATGCAAAAACATACATTATTGTTTCAAGCGCGGTTTCAGCTTTAACGCCCGCATAAACCAACACGCCGCAAAACATGCTGCGCACAAACACACTTAGCAATGAATCAACTTGCGCGCGCTCAACCGCAAGCGCAACCTCGGGCGAATCTATTTGCCACATTAATAAGGCTAGTAACGCCGCCATAAAAGTGCCAACAATGTTAAGCGCAAATATTTTCCCCAATTCCATTGCTGCTTTTGGAGCCTTAACACCTTCTTCAATCATAAGTCCCGCTTTACCCGTTAGAAGGCGCAATCCGAACCTTTTAACCATAAGCAATCCAATAGCAAAAAGAATGAGACCGACATAATTGGGCGCGCACAGACTGGCCACGCACCCCAAAGCTATTACTACGCCAGCTAAAACTTCAAGCAAATACATTAACTACTTTTACCCCCACGACAAGATTTTATATATTTATTATAGCAAAAAATTTTGTTTCCGTCAAGAAAAAGAAAGGAGTGCCGAAATGATTAAACTAATACCTGCGGCAATGTCCGCAAAGCTCACCCTGCGCAAGCGCAATAAAAAATTTAATCAAACAAGAAAAGACGCAATAAAAGCTATTAAAAACGCAATAAATAATGGAAAATACTCTACTATTATATGGATTCCCGATGATTGGACTAACGAAGATTTTCTTCTCTTTTGGACTTACTTTACCGATCAAGGCTATATTCTCGAAAAAGACTGTTGGACAGATCCCGCAATAGTCGTCAAAAAATACCAAAAATATTCTTTTTCCTCTCTCATTATATCATGGAACATAGATAAAAAGGAGAATCAAAATGCCTGAACTGATAGATGCTAAAACTGCCGCTAAAAACACTGCGGCTGTGCGTAATCGCGCCTGTAACGTACTTAAAACTCGCATAATTAATAAGATCAATGCCGCAATTGCTAATGGAGAATACTATACATACGAAAATTTACCGAACTATTGGACCGTAGAAGAGCTTGAATCTTTCTGGCACTATTTTTCAGATAAAGGTTATAAACTTTCCATTGCCGGAATCCGCGATCTTACCAAAGCTTCAGAATTTTTCATTACTCACGATTACCTTGATATTACCATTTCTTGGGGTGATGCTTCTTGACATTCCAAGAGGCAACAAAAAGTGTGGAAAACGCTTTGACCTGCGCTCGTGAGATGGATCAAGCAGAATACCCTTTAATGCCAATGGCACTTGGCCCTCAATTTGCCGAAGGGTCAGAAGCACTTACACAACTGTTACTATGGCTGCGGCAACGTGGCTGTACCTATCGACGCGAGGAGTTCTTCTCACCGTTTGCAAATGAGAATAGAATAATATATAATATTAGACAATAATAAAAAAATTATATATAATATTATATATATTATGTAACAATAAGTTGGTAAATATGAATAAACGTAAAAAACTTTATCAAAAATGGATACTCTTGAAAATGGCGTTTTGGGGGTGCACGGTCGGTATGTCTGCCGCAGTATTCGTCATCCCCACCATTGCCGTACTTTTTAGCATTGCGGCCGCTTGGTTTCTCCTTATTATACCACTTTGCGCAATTATTGCAATAAGTTTCTATTGTTTGCGCGAAAACCATGTAGTAGAAAAACTTAAAGAAGTAGAATTTGATTTGAATTACTTGCGGCGATAAGCTCCCGCAAGTAATTCTTCTTTTATTTTTTATAAAAAATATAGTATTATATATACATAAAGAAAAAAGGAGAAAAGATGTAATGATTTACAAGACTATGGACACCCCCGTTATAGACTTCAATGATCTCGCTTGCGCTTATCAGGAAGAGTTTGACGAAGAGCTTCGTGTTGAAGATCTCTTTGTTAACTTGAACGGCGAACCCCTTGATTACATCGATACTTTTGGAGCTTACCGCTTTTTCCTTGACACCAATCGTGATAAGCCTTGGGTAACTCCGACCGTAGAAAAGGCCAGTATAGTAATATATGAATACTTTAATGTACCCAAGACTTGTACTAACGTTCTGATAGATTTTTCTTGCGTTAGCGTTAAGTATTTTGATTAAGGAGTTGATAAAATTATGAGTGCATTAGTAGCAAAATCTTACCAAGACTTAGAGCAGATTTGTGAACCTTACACTGTCAATGGCCGTATGTATGTAAAGGTTCGTACCAAGAGTGGAACAGAAAAACAGGTGCGGGCTTATTCTGAAAAAGAGTTTATGCGCTTGTGGGGTGACACCGCACCCCAGGTACAAAGCTCCACGACAACAAAGCCTCTTAAAGAAGTTCTTGGTTTTACCAAGGGTTACATCACCATTTTTGCCGGAGACACCTATGCCGCGCTTGAATGGTTCCGCATGAGTATTGCGCGATTCCATAAACTCTTTGGTTGGTACATCGCATCAACCGATGAATTGCCGCAAGATTTACCTCCTTGCGTTGAACCTAAACAACTCCTCTGGGCAAAAGTGGCTAAAGATGATAATACGCTTTTGCCGGATTCAGCAGTGCTTGCCGCGGTCAATGAGTTGATTTATCCGCCCTCTACTTCGCAGTTTGTTGGTAAAGAGGGCGAGCGTATTGAGCGCACTCTTGTTGTAAAGCGTGTAATACCTCTTGAAAGCAATTACTCTCCTAGCACTATGCATATTATGGTTGATGAGGAGGGTAATGAGTTCGTTTGGGTTACAAGTGTGCGAACCCTGGAACAGGGCATGATATATAATGTGCGCGGCACTATTAAGGCGCATAAGGTTTACCAAAATACGCGACAAAACTACCTTATTCGATGCTATGTAACGGAGGTTCCCGCATGATAATAATAACAATCCTTTATTCAATAATTCTCGTATTTTGCATAGCGCAACACATTCAAGGTTTTCCTTGCTCTTGGAACATAACATTTCCCATGCTTACCGCTTGCTGCATTGCAATATATGGCAGCGCTGAAGATATGTATTATGAAGATTTGTGCAAACTTTGTGTTGGTAAAACAGATCAGATGCCGCAAATGCGCTATTATCTTACTGAACCTAGCTTGTTTTATGGTTGGCTTCTGTTTAGTTGGATAGTTTACGTTGTAACGCCATGGGCATCGCAACATTGGTGGTCCATATATATTTCGGCTTTTATAGTAATACTATATTCAATATATAGTCGATTACTTGAACAGAAGATAGCACTTGAAAATCTTTACAATAAATGATATAATAAATATATAAAATTAATAGAAAGGTGCAAGGTCATGAAATTTCATGTTGATGCCCCGTGGACTCGGGACTGCCCCATTGAAACCGTTGCTTGGAATTTAAATATAATGAGAGAGCAGCTTATCGAAGATTTGATAGATGCCCTCGCGGCTGAACCCAATTGGGAAGATTTTGATGTGCAGTGCCAGTGTTATGATAAAGTTGGTATAGACAGTGATACTCTTACTCCCGCCGAGGAAGAGTATATTGTACATGAAGTTATGAGTCGCTGCAACTATTAATTTTATTTTATATAGATTATTGTTGGGTCGTGTGATTATTTCTTCTAGGTCAATGCGCTCCAACACATCCGTTTAATAATTTATATATAGAAGAAGAAGAAAGGGCAGGGTCTTAGCGCCATTGCTCTTTTTTTATTTTTATTAAAAAATATTGTATAATATATATATAAAGTAAGTAAGAAAAGGAAGTAATAAAAAATGCTGTTCAATAAGCTTTCCGACTATCAAAAAGATATGATTTCTAATTATATTAACATGTATGCTGATTGTCCCAATGGACAGCATGAAGCCTCCCTTGAACATATTTTGCGCTTTTGGGATGAAGCGAAGTCTGATTATCTTTGGGATTTGATGGGGCATAATTTCATTCTTGAAAAGAAGATAAACTATACCAAGAATGCTACTCTTATGACCGAGAACATTTCCGATGTTCTTAAAACGGAAGGTCTTCAGTTTGAATTAGAATATCTTAATAGGATTCTTCGTCCTTTACGTTCAAACATAAATTGGTTTGGTGGAGCTCGTAATGACCACGAACAGTATATGATAACTCTTTATTATGCGCTTGAGAAGTTGATGGATCCTGTAACTCTGGCCGCAAACTTCTATGATGGTGTATCCCTCAAGATACCTAATCCAAAAGATGAAAAGCATCCCATTCCTTTGAATCAGGGTTGTAAGATTGCGCGAGTTCTTGGTAAAATTGCTGATGCCTATGACCTTGATGGCTATGAGGATTTTCGTCTTGCGCATTCCCGCGTACTTAATGATAAAAAAGTCTCTGGTACTTTGTGTCTTTCCATACATCCTATGGATTATATGACCATGAGTGATAATGAGAGCGGCTGGGAAAGTTGCATGAATTGGAAAAATAATGGCTGTTATCGCCAGGGAACCGTAGAAATGATGAATAGCCCCATGGTTGTAGTTGGCTATCTTAAGGCCAAGAACGATATGGATGTTGACAGTCAGCATCAGTGGAATAATAAGCGTTGGCGTTGTCTTTTTCTGGTAACTGCGGATTTTATTACCAGCATTATGGCTTACCCTTATTCGCATGAAGAGCTGACTGTGGCTTGCGTTGATTGGCTGCGCGATCTGGCTATGGAAAACCTTGGTTGGAGATATGATGATGAAAAACCTCTCACCTATAAGTCTCAGCACATAGATGTCGTACGTTCTGATGGTAAAATAACTGTTATCACTAAGGGTGATTGGTATGACCATGTTGGACTTACCCTTGGCGGCGAAGATGTTACTGAAGATGAAGTATATCGTTATATTGAGAGGAATCCCGACACTTGTGACGCAAAGATAGCACGGTTCTGCTTTGAAACTTATTTGATGTATAATGATTTTGGCCGCACCGATCATTATGCTTATCTTAACACTGCGGGCATTCTTACCGATTATGATGCAATTATTAAATGCGTCGGTGGACTAAATAAATATGGTCCTATTCAGAATCATGTTTATTATTCTGGCAAGTCTGAATGCATGAATTGTGGAGAAACTGGAGTAGATTTTGACGATGAGGGTCTGCTTTGCTGTACTAATTGTGACAGCTCTGTAACTTGTGATAGCTGTGGTGAACGTATACCTCAAGGCGAGGCCTATAATGTTGATGACGTATTTTATTGTGAAACTTGTTACTATGAGAACGTTAGTGAGTGTGAGGTTTGTGGTGCAGAACATCATAATAATGATTTGAAAAATATTAACTTCATTCCAAAATGCATATATGACGTTCTTAGAGAAGAAAATCGTGGAGGACATGGATATTACGGTCGGTGTTGGTTGAATAATCACATTGCTAATGAAATGACTTTTTGTGAAGATTGTGCCGACGAACTTAAAGAGATTATAGGGTATGAAGAAATTGAAAGTGACTATAAACTTTTCATGCCTTATAATGATGAAATTCTTGAAAGAATGGCCCACAATCGCACTACCTCTTATCTTTCCGATTGTATCAAAAGATATAGAGATAGTATTCAGGAAGATCTTTCTGAAGAAGCAATACGCGAAAATCTTGCCCCCACTTTTTAAAGATTTTTTGATTTTAAATAAAAAAAATAGTATTATATATATACAAAATAAAGGAAACAAGAAAGGAAAAAATGACTATGAAGAACACTGTTGCTAAGGAAACCAAGAAGGAAGTTTACACCCAGATGATAGACCTCTTTAATCATATAGAGGGCGCCGATGTCCAGAAGTTTATAGATTTCTGTGAGGGTGAGATAGAGCTGCTTGACCGCAAGGCTCAGAAGGCCAGGGAAACTGCCGAAAGGAAGAAGGCTGAGGGTGATGATCTGCGTGATGCCGTTGAGAATATACTGATGGAGAATGATGTGTTCATGTCCATAGACGAGATAATGGCGGCGCTGGGTGAGAATGAGGATATAACTCGCTCTAAGGTTATCTATCGTCTGAGCGCACTGGTCAATCTTGGTAAGGTTGAAAAGGATGAGCGTAAGACTGAAAACACTGAGGGCGGTCGTGCTCGCAAGATGGCAATATACAAGATAGTGAAGTGAAAAGAGGGCTAACGCCCTCTTTTCTTTTTATTTTAAAAACTGCGTTCTCAAAAGTTGCTCCGGCCGCAGACGCTAGCATAAGACCGCAAGCCCCAAATCAAAAAGGCTTTGAGAAATTTTTGCTTGCAATTACTACTTTTTTATGTTATAATATTTATATATAGACGTAAGAAAGGAAGTAATATATGCGTTATTGTCTTAAATCTCGCCAAAAGAAGGAATTGCTTGCGGAAGCCGATGAAATACGTGTGGCCGCACGCGATTATAGGCAAGCAGTTGATTTAATGGAAGAATATCCGGCCGCAAGAATAATTGTGGACATAGATGATTTAGATATAAAATGGAGTATACTCCAAACTCTTAATGAAAAGTACCCCGGTCGCCTCACATTATGTTTGGCTGTTGGAGACGTCTTAGAAGAGTTCAAAAATTTTGAGTATTTCTTTTCTTTTTACCTAAACACTTGGCAAGATCTCAATTCTGCCGTATCCCTTGGTGTAAACGAAGGGTTTATTGGCGCACCTCTTTTCTTCCAACAGGATAAAATAAAGGAACGCTATCCTAATTTTAAAGTGCGCGCAATCCCTAACCGCGCAGCAACTGGCAATGTGGCGCGCGCAGACTTTGCTCACGGCACATGGATTAGACCAGAGGATACTGAGTTTTATGAACCATATGTTTCATGTTTTGAATTTGCGTCGCCCAGTGCTGAAATAGAAGAGACCGTATATAAAATATATAAGCGCAGGGAATGGCGCGGCAATATAAATGTTCTAATTCCGCAATTGGATTATAACACTAATAATCAGTTCATAGCTAAAGAGATAATGCCGACTCGCCTTAATTGTAATCAAACTTGTGAAACACGCAATTCATGCCATCTCTGTGATACTGCACTCAAGTGGCAGGCTACAATTGAAGAATATCGTCGGCAAAAGGAAGAAAAGCGCACAATTAAGTCGCTCTCAATGACTACTGATTGATTTTTTATATAAATTATTATATAATATATATAGAAATTAAAGGAGGTTTATAAATGAGAACATTTACTCCAAGTGAACAAGAGCTATTTGAACAGTTGGCTTGCCTCAAACAGCCAGTGCTTTTGAAGATCTGTAAAAATTATTTGCAAAAGCTTGGTTATAAAAATGTTATAGCTACAAAAGATTATATAGTTGCAGAAGGCGAAATACCCATAGTTCTTTCTGCGCATTTGGATACTGTATTTAAGGAACCTCCTAAACCGCAAGATATTTTTTATGACCGCAAGAAAAATGTAATGTGGAGTCCATATGGTCTTGGCGCTGATGATAGGGCGGGTGTATTTGCGATCTTTACTCTTTTGCGTCGTGGATTGCGCCCGCATATTGTTTTCACTACAGACGAAGAGTTTGGATGTCTTGGTGCCGAAGCATTGATAACACGAGAATGTCCTTTTAAAGATATTAAGTATATTATACAAATAGATCGTCGCGGCTCCAATGATTGTGTTTTTTATGAATTAAATTACCCTGAGTTTGAAAAGTATATAGAGAGTTTTGGCTTTGTGACCGCACATGGCTCTTTTACCGATATTGTTGTACTTTGCCCAGCGTGGAAAGTGGCGGGTGTTAATTTGTCTACTGGATATTATAATGAACATAACTTCATTGAATATCTGCGCCCCAATCAGTTAATGGCTACAATTGACAAAGTTGAAAAGATGCTTCGTGCGGAAGATAACGTTCATTGGAAATATATTCCTTATAAGAAAAATTCAAATTCACCTTGGAATATTGCTTGTGGAATGGGGCCGCTTGAAGATGATACTGAAATAGTAACTTGCGCGGGTTGTGGTAAAGAATTTTTTGAAATTGAAACTTATCCAGTAAATAATTTTGATATTGGTGAAGAACAGCATTTTTGTATAGATTGTTTGTGTCAAAATGCGCATTGGTGTAATTGTTGTGCTGAGCCTTATATAGCTTCTAATGATTATAACCATGTAAATATATGCCCGGCATGTTATGCCGCAGAAAGAGAGGAAGAGAATGGCAGCGAGAGGAACAGTGGCAAAGGACAAAATAACCAAAAAGATTCTTGACACTTTTGGAAAAGATGCCTTTGTATATGATAAGAAACTTTATATTTGGTCTGAGGAAAATGGCGAAAAGGTGCAAATTGCGCTTACATTGACTTGTCCAAAGGTGCCAGCCGGAGAAGTTGTGGCCGTAGACCGCAGCCAAGCGCCTAGTATATCTGATATGCTTGAGTTTGGTGCTCAGGAACATCGAGAGTCTGTCCAGCAGCAGATAACTACTGATGAGCGCGAGAATATTAAGAAACTTATGGAATCCTTGGGCCTTTGAGAAATTTGCCCTTTGGGCAATTTCTCAAAATTGATATTTTATAAAAAATATAATATAATATATATAGAAAATGAGAGATGATATGACTCATTTTAGCAAAATAAATTAATCGCTTTAAAAAAATATTATATTTTATTTTTAATAAAAAATATGATATAATATATATACAAAATGAAAGAAGGAAAGAAACAAGGGGTAGCTGCCTTAAAGTAAGTCCTTTGGACATTTACTCTTTGATGGCCAAGAGTATAATTAGGTGACATCGTTTTATACAGAAAAGTTATTCGCAGATTCCACGGCACTGTGTCCTTTGAACGTTATCAATTACAACAAAGCCAATGAACTGTGGTAGGTGGGAATGGCATATCCTTGGGACTACCTAAACACTTTCCCTAAAGAGGAGTCATGACCTCATCTCCAGAGCTGGGTATCTCTGGAGTAAACCTCAAAACTGCCTTTTCTTTTTAGAAAGGATTAAGAACTTATGTATTTTTGTCCAACCTGTCAGAAACCTTTTGAAGATGAGGAGTCTGTGAGAAAACATTTTCTTAATTGTTGGAAAGAGCAGCATCCTTATCATGTGTCAAAACCAGCGCCGCAAGGTGAAAATGTTGAGACTCGACAAATAAGTGATGATATAATGAATTTTTTTAATTCTTTTAAGGAGCATTAATTGTGCGGGAAGTAGCGATTAAGACACATTTAATTGTTCAATCTGTCCATGATGAATATCATATGTCGTGGCAAGGTAAGATTATCAACACCAAGCCTAAGTTTAAAGATGATAAACTTATGTTTGCTATTGTTGGCGGCAAAGGGCGCATGGAAATTAATACTCTTGATATGCAGGAAGTAGAGCGATGCGCGAAATTGATGACATTGCCGCGAGGACGTGAAGCTGTAACAAGTGATGTGGCAAGAGTATATCTTATTGAGGAAGATGATAAGGAAACTCTTATGGGCATAATGACGCATAATCATGTAAAGAAGTATGCACCTATGTACGATAAAGTGGGGTATAGCGATTAACACAACCTGACCCGTTAGCTCAGTTTTGGTAGAGCACTTGACTTTTAATCAAGGTGTCCGGAGTTCGAATCTCCGACGGGTCACCATGTTCAGATCTGCTTTTCGGTTTACCCTAGAAACGTAGGTCGGGACTCCTTTGGATATTGTAATGTGTTGCATTGTATAAATTAATATTTATACTCTTATTAACAGAATTGTTTTTTTTGGGGACTTACGTCCCCAAAAGCTATAATCTTGCCATCGTCAGTTCCAAGCCTGAGTGAGAAAAAGAGAGGATAGTTTTTCATTTTCAGCAGTTCAAAATTAATCCACAGGAAGTGCAAGTCTTCACATGGGTTCATAGAGGATTAATGGGCGTGGTTGCAGATTCCACGGCCGGAAGGCGCCTTCCGGCAACTTAAACAATAATGCGGGCATAGTGTAATGGTAACACATTAGCCTTCCAAGCTGAGATAGAGGGTTCAAGTCCCTTTGCTCGCTCCACTTAATGAGGAAAAACTTATGAATAAAACCGCAATTGCGCGAATTAATAATTTTATAAAACGCCGATTTCCAATTGATTGCAATTGGATGGATGGAAACTGTTATTGGTTTGCGCAAATACTTGCCAACGCTTTTCCAGAATATGAACCGATTATATGTTATTGGCCAAAAGAGGGACATTTCACTTGTTGCTTTTGGAAATTAAATAAAGCCCATTTTGATTATTCTGGAGAAGTTACTGAATTAGATAATTTCTTTAGTCTTGATGCTATTGCAGAATTAGATCCTGAATGGTATCAAAGACTTAGACGGGATTGTATTATTTGATATTTTTTAAAAAATATTGTATAATACATATATAAGAAAGAAAGAAAAAACTTTTCATATATCTTAATCTCCTTCCTTTATTTATTTCAAACACATTTTTTCTTTCTTTCTTTTTTTTTGGGGGGATGTGTCCGGAGTAAGAAGGTTACGCAGATACACTAAAAGTATCCCCCAAAGGGAGTTAACTTTTATGAACTCCATCTTATCTTTTTTCTTTTCTTTTTGTTGCTTCCTTTCATGTAACAAAAACTTTTTTCTGAGGAGTTTTTAAATTTTTAGACTCAGGTTTCACTATAAGCAGAAGTCTTTTTGACTTCTGCTATTTTTTTTGTTATAATTAATATAGGCCAAAAATGAATAAAAACTAACTGAGGAATTTTATATTTTATAGATATAGAATTAAGAGAAAGGAGTTTTATATTTATGGCTTAGAAAAACTATCCAAATCGAGATTATGATTTCGATGCGAATAATTTTAATGATATATTTAAAAGGCTTGAGAAACTGCGCGCGGCTCACTATGCGGGCAATGATGCTGGATCTACAGCTCGAGCGCAACTCGGCACTCCCTTTAAGACTGAGATTGTTTCAGCGCAAACAGTCGGTGAAGGTGAAAGTACAAGCAATACAGAAAGCCCCCATAATTTATTAAAAAATTATTTACTTAAATTACAAACAAGTGCTTTTTTATCTGATAAGATAAGCAAAGACGATATATATAATTTAGAAATACCACTTGCTGATGATTTAATTAATGCTAATGAATATGATAATGTTATTGATATGATAAACAAAATGGAAGGAGAGCCTTCCGCTTATACTAATCATCACGCGGGATATAGTCCAGCTTATACATGTAATGCACATGACAATAGTGCAAATTATAATGATGAACGTTATCAAAATAATCAAACCATAAGAAACACAGAATGTGTTGGTACTGGAAAGTGGTATTCAGATTTTCTTTTTCCTAATGGAAAACATAGCTGTACTTGGGGAGTAGATTACTCATAAATGATTTTAAGTTTAATAACATCTAATTCATGTAATCAAAAATGTTCATATTGTTATTTACATAAAAATCCTGCTTATCAAGAACAAGATAAAATTCTTTTATAGTCATTAGAAGATGGTAGTTTTTTCAATAATATTATAAATACTATTCATTCTTTACACTATGATGTAAAAGATTTTGATACTCTTGATTTCTGGGGCGGAGAGCCTACTTTATATTTTAATAAAGAAGAATCTTTAATTGATCATATACTGTATAATTTCCCAAATATAAATAAAATTTCATATTCAACAAATTTTTCTACCTTTGACCAACAAATAGATTTTATTAAGTTTTTTAACAATTATGTCCGACATTTAAATCTATCCATTCAGATTTCTTATGATGGAATATTTAATAAAATCACTCGTGGTATTGATTCAATAGAGATAAAAGAAAATCTTAAACGCTTTATTCTTGCTTTAAATAAAATGTGTTTAAACAATTTAACCATATCAATTAATTTAAAAGCAACATTGCCTTGGGCATTTTATCTTTAGCTTTGTACTGATGTAGAAAAATATCAAGAATATTTAAAACACATCCAAGATTTAAGCACATTTTTTGAAACTTTTTCACTCAATAAAAATGTCTTGTTACGCATTGAAAACTCTATGATTTATCCTACCACGACCTCTCCCACTCATTATACACAAGAGGATGGTAGACAATTTGCGCTTGGGGCTTATAGTCTATATTTACATGGTTTGCCCAATATTCCTTTGTGTTTAGTGGAAAAATCTTTTACTAATCCCTCTAATTATTGCGGCCATATGACAAGACAACTTTTGTTTAAATATGATGGCACCTTGGCGCCTTGTCCCGCCGGATTTATGGATGATAATGAGGCCAATCTTGAATGGTTAAAAGAAAATGACCCAGAAGAATATAAACAATTATTAAAAAGTAAATATCTTAGCAAAGAACATGATTACATTATAAAATATGTGGCACAAGACCTCAGAATATCGGAATTGACTTTTATTATGAGTCAAATGTATGATTTGGCGCAAGCTGGCCTAATTTCTCCCATATACAAAGATAATGAGGCCGTGAGGTTCCGGCATGCGCAATATCTTATTAACCTTCACGCATGTTATTATTGGAATTTACGCACCACTGGCTCTATGTTTACCTTTTGGAATGATAATATAAAATTATTTTGCAATGGATTATTTGAATTTTATGATTGGATAAAAGATAATGGAACAATATCAAATTGAAAATAATAAGCTATTAACTTCTTTTATAGAAAGACATTATTATAATGATCCAAATAAAGGAATTGAGTTATTTATTCGCGCAAAATGTCCATCCAATTGTGTTTATTGTTATTTCAAAAAACATGGGTGCGAATTATATCCAGAAGATAAGCAAACTGATGAACAGATATTAAACAATTTAGGTATTTTCTTAGATTATTATATTAAAAAACAATTCATAAAAGATATCTCATTATTTTCTGGTGAATTTATTATTGATGGTTTATTTAGTAAAATAATGCAAATTTTTTATGATAAATTTGCTAATCAATATTATAAGCCTCGCGCAATAATAATTTCTGATGATGGTGATTTTATTGCCTATCCTGAAAAAATCCAAGAGGTAGAAGATTGGATGGCGCGATTGGATTCAATAGGTATAAAATTGCATTTTAGTTTATCAGTTGATGGAAAATATATGGATATTAATCGTTCTCGCGGCCAGCGCGACGATACATATTATAAAACTCTTATTGATTTTTGTGATAAGCATTTTTTTGCATTTCACCCAATGGTAAGCGCTTTTAACATCGATAAATGGATTGATAATTATAACTGGTGGAAAAGTGTCCTTGATGATTTTCAATTTTCGCGCCTTATGCTGCTTGAAGTGCGCGATGACAATTGGACAAATGACAAAATTCAAGAATACTTAAAATTCTTAAATTATATCATTGAAGATAATTTTAAAAACCGCTATCATGGTAATCATGAGCTAATGGCGCAAAGAATTACTAATCAATTATATTATACTACAGCTTCATATGATCCACTTACTATTCCCTGCTTCTTGGATGAAGCGGGTCGCGATTATTTTGGCATGTGTTGCACCATTAAAACCAATTTATGTGTGCGTTTGGGTGACCTTGCGATCGTACCTTGTCATCGCACCGCATATCCACAATTTGTCAACGGGCATTTTGAAGTAATTAATGGGAAAATTAAAGGTATAGTTTGTGAGAATTACGAAATTCTTTCAGCTATTGGATCGTGGAATCGCAATAGCGCACCTCGATGTAATTCCTGTAAAATAAAGCAATGGTGTCATGGAGGATGCCTTGGTTCTAATTTTGAATCAACTCATGAATTATTTATTCCTCCAAAAACGGTTTGTAATTTTATGCAAGCTAAATATAAGTTCTTGATAATGAAATATGAAAATATGGGCTTAATGCCTTATATTAAGAATCATTTATCAGCATTTCAATATAAATATATTGAAGATTATATGGACACATTATCTAAAGAGGTTTTAATATATGGAAGACTTTTATCAGATAGAATCAATGATGCGCAATATCAAGGAAAATCTATCAAACAATTCAGCAACCTTAGTTAATTTTTGCGATTTGAGTAAAGCGTATTGGTTGACCAGAAAATATTGTGATGATAGTTTTCTCCAAGAAAGTATTGAACGATTATTTTTTAGTATTATTCAGTTACAATATGAATATGACCTTTCTCGCGATAAAGAAATTCGTAAGGCAATATTAAATTTTTATTGATTTTTTATAAAATTTATTATATAATATAATATGAAGAAAGAAGTTGAAAAAGAGCTTTTTTCTTCATAATTTTGCGGGGTTGGCAGAGTTTGGTTTAATGCATCGGACTTGAAACCCGACGAGTGTAAAAGCTCCGCTAGTTCGAATCTAGCACCCCGCGCCACAGGGAGGATATTTATATGAAAATTGAGAATATATTCAGGCATCTACATCTTATCAATAAACACAAGTGGTTTGTTTTTAAAAGATGTTGTAAAGCTGGAATTTTATTGCAGGGGTTTACTCATGATTTGTCTAAATATTCTCCCGTTGAATTTTGGGAATCAATAAAATATTACGATGGAACTAAAAGCCCAATAAGTAAGTGTAAGGAAGAGAAAGGATGGAGTGCGGCTTGGCAACATCATAAAGGCCGTAACAAACACCATTATCAATATTGGATAGATACTCCAGGCCCCGATGGTACTTTTAATTTTATAAAGATGCCGTATAAATATGCGCTTGAACTTATTTGTGATTATCTTGGTGCGGCGCAAGCTTATTTGGGAGATAAATTTTCTTATGAAGCTGAATATGAATGGTGGATTAATGAAAATAAGAAATTTCCTCTTGCTATGCATCCAGATACTTATAGTTTTATTAATACTATGCTGTTCACTATGAAAATGTCAAACAGCGACGATTGCTTACAAAGAAACAAAAGCCTTCAAATTTATAATAGTATTTCATAAGGTAAACAATGAAAGAAAAAAATTGCCCAAATTGCGGCTCTCCTTACAATCCTCTACTTAATGCTTGTCCATATTGTGGGACTTCATATTTTGATTTAACAAGTCTTGATTTAACAAATAAACAGCCTGTATTTTTAAAATTAAAGACTTTGTTTGATAACAAACCCGTAGAACTTACTTTACTTGTGAGACCTGAGCTAAGATCTATTGAAATTAATACTGGTATAGAATATGATGCCTATACTGGTCTTGACAATTCAAAATTGGTTAAGTTTCAAACTAATCAATCAGTTATTCCTGTTCTTACTTTTACTGGTTTGCCATTTGGTAACGACAATAAAGAATTGATACGAATGACAGTATTGGCCTAAACCCTTTAAATTTATTATAGTATTTTTAAAAATTAATAGAATTATAGGGTTAAGGAGGATTATTAAAATGGCAGTATCTCTTTATTAGCAAAATAATAAAATTTCATATGGTGTTTGTCAATTTGTTTGCGATACAGAAGAAGATTTAAAAAAGATTCGTGCGCCCAAACCCGGCAGTACCGCATATGTAATTGAAAAAAAAGAAGTTTATATGATGGGCAATAAAAATGTTTGGCATAGTGTGACTGGCAATGGTTCTTGTGATTGCAATTGTGTCAGCGAACTTACTATATGGGATGATATTAAAGCTTAATTGTTACAAAAGTTTGACATTTTTGTAATAATTTGGTAATATATTTACATAAAATAAAATTTTATTTTTGAAAGGATTTTTTAAAATTAATATGAAGAAAATCTTTAGTGCAATTCTTTGCGTAATTATGATTCTTGGTTGTACCTCTGTTGCGTTTGCTACTGGTTGGGGCAAGCTGGAAGATAATGATACTTCTTGTGAAACTTATAATATAAATCTTTATAAGCTTGAGCGAGTTGTTGGTGTAATGGGTGAGGCTTTTAAGGTTGTACCTGACGCCACTGCCAAGATTGGCGATATAGTTTATTTCACTGGTTATGCTATGGGTGAGAATGCTATTAATGCTATGATTTATGCTTTCACTGCTGAGGATTATGTACTTACAGATCTTGCCAATATAAAGGCTGATGGTGCTGTTACTACCGATGACCTTGGTGGCACTATGCTTCCTGTATTTTCAGCTCGTGTAACCGGTAACAATCCTACTGTATCTGTTACTATTAAGTCTGGTAATGATGTAATGCAGTGTTATTATAATGGTAAAAATGTTGTTACTTCTCCTGAAGCAACAGAAGTTACTCTTGGTGACTATACTTTTGTGCGCGATGAGCTGAATGTTGTAACCAAGGTATCTTATAAGGGTATCGAAATAGTTCCTACTATGCCTAAGGAAGAGTGGGATAAGGCTACCGCAGGTCTTGCTGCTCTTGATATTACTATGGAAGCCATAGCTAATCGTCAGATTTATATGAGCAATGAGCATCTTGTAAGGAATTTTAATAATTATAAGACCATAACTAAGATTATTACTTGGAATGGTACAGTAATTCCTGCGCCCGTGCCTACGCCTGGTCTGCCTCAGACTGGTGATATGTCTGTTCTGAGCATTGCGCTCGTGGCCATATTCGCCGCAATTATGATAGTTGGCGTTCGTAAGATTAACGTTCACTAATCTTATAAACACAAATAAAAGCGATAAGATTTTTATCTTATCGCTTTTTTTTGTGTTTATAAAGAAAAAATGGTATAATATTAATATATGAAGGCCTAATTGCTTGAATTGGCTTTAAATAAAAGACTTATAGAATAGGAAGAAGTATTTCTACCATGAATAAAGTATTAAGTATAGATTTAGATTGGATACTAGGAGATTGTATATCATTATATAATGATTTAGTAAGAGGAAATGTCCCAATATTACAATTATGGGAAAAAATAGAAAAGGAACGGCATTGCGATAAATTTTTATCTTATAATAAAATTTATCTTGAACAATTAAAAAAACTTGTTGTTAAATTAAAACCTAAACAAGTTTATTGGGGAAACGATCATAGTTCTATTATTTTAGCCATTAAAGATGCGCTGGATAAAAAAATAATATCAGCACCTTTTATTTTATATAATATAGATCATCACCATGATATTAATTATTCACCGCAGCAGGAAGAGATAGTCGATAAATATGATATGGCCAATTGTGGATCTTGGGTTTCTTATTTGAACAAATATGAATTAATTGATGAGTATTTTTGGATTAAAAATAAATATTCAACAGATTATCATGGTCAAAAACAATTTTCACCAAAACGACAAGAAATTGAATTAAAAAATCAAGATACTTTAAATTTTTTACTTAATGAAAATTTTGATATTATTTATATTACCTCTTCTGATTGTTATATTCCCCCTAAGTTTTATGGTATATTGGAAGATTTTAAAAAGATGGTTTTATACTATTATCCAAATCTAATTGATTATAAAAATCAAACTTCTCATGGTACAATGGTTTATACTTCAAATTATTTTAGTAATTATAAAGGAGTAAAATGAATATAATGAATACTCTTAATGTTATTTTAAAAGATTCTGAAAGTGGCGAAATTTTAAAGGTTTTTGACCTTGAAGGAGACAATTATTTTTTACGCGCTGATGTTTATACAACAGGCGTTGAAGGGGTAAATTTAAGTCATGTTATTTCAAAAGATGCTGATTTAAGCCAAGAGCAAGGATTAATTTTAAAAATATATGAATATTATATGCATCAAATTAAGCAGGGCAAACCAGATATGACAATGGAAATTCAACTTAATAATACTCTTACACTTTATTCTTCAACTTATATTAGAAAGATGGTTTATTTTGTAACTACCCCTGGCAATCCTGCTGACGCCGCCACAGCTTTGCGCGTTGAGAATATTGATATTGATGGAGGAAGGATTAATTAACTATGGCTGAACGCTATACTTTAGCCCAAGCTTCTGATATAAATAGTGTTTTTTCTAGACTTGAACAACTAAGACGAGCTCATTATGAAGGTGCAGGTCAGACAGCAGAAGGAAAAAATGCTTTAGCTTCTGCCTTTTAGACTGCCCCCGTGGTTCAAACATCTACTATTGAAGAGCCATATACTTTAATGAAATCTTATTTAAATGCTTTACGAAAAAGCGTTTTTTTAACTACTGTGACAGAAGAACAAATTAATGAAGTCACAGTTCCAGAAGCTGGAGCGTTAATTGAATTTGCAAATTTAAATGTTGCTGAGAATTTAGTAACGACTTTGGAAAGTAAACCCTCAAGTTATACAACAAATTTTAGTGGTCATAATACAACAAATTTTAGTGGCCACAATGGCTCAGATTTTGGAACAGATTTTTCTTGTTTTATGCATAATGGTTCAGAGTTTTCTCCTGAACCAACTTTTTCATCATCTTTTAGAGTATGCACAAAATGTTTTAAACCTTTCCAAGATTGTTTTAGTAGTCATAGAACCTCAGCATTTGGCAATTCATCTTCATTTGATATATCAGATGGAGTGGTTCATTCTAGAATATCATTTGGTGTAGGATTTTAAATAAAATGGAACAAAAAAAAGTTTTAGGTATTATAAGTGCAGCAAAATGTAATTTAAATTGTAGTTATTGTTATTTGCATAAAAATCAATCTTATATTGAAGAAGATAAAAAAATTATTGCAGCAATGCAAGATGGTTCATTTTTAACAAATATTAAGCGTAGTCTTTACGCTTTAAATGAATCTTATAATAATTTTTATCGATTAGAGTTTTGGGGAGCAGAGACCTCATTACATTTTATTGATGGGTCAGATTTTTTTAAAGATTTAATATTAACTTTTCCAAGTTTAGAAGAAATAGCTTATTCTACTAATTTTCGGACAGGCAATGAACAACATTTACATTTAATTGATTTAATAGAACAATATGCAGAGCATCGAATTCTACTTGAAATGCAAATTTCTGTAGATGGGCCAACAGCAATATCACAAAAAACCCGTCATTATAATTATGAAGATTTAGAAAAAGATGTAATTGATTTTATTGACATTCTTAATAAAAAGAAATTAAAGAAAACAAAAGTTGTAATTTCTTATAAATCAACTCTCCCCTGGAATCTCTATCATGAAATATGCTCTTCCACTTCTGGATTAATTGATTATTTAGATTTTTGGTCAAATACCGAAAGTATGATGTGGGATAATGTAATTAATAAAAATGTTGCTTTCAGTACTGGTTCTTGCTTTGGGCCAGCTCTTGAGTATCCCTATAATTATACAATTCAAGATGGTTTAGATTTTTCAGCTTTTGCGCAAAAGATTGATCGATTAAAATTAGATGAAAGATATAATCGACCGTCTAATATGCCTCTTTTAACAAGTGGTTTTGTAAAAGAGCGTGAGCTTCAAATTTATGAATTTTCTGGTTTTCAGTGCGGCCAAATGAATTCTAATCTTTTATTTAGATATGATGGAACTCTTTCTCCTTGTTCAAATGGCTTTTTAGATCGGTCAATAGATAATTTAAATTGGCTTAAAGAAAATGACCCGTCAGAATATACTCGCGTTTTAAATACTCGTAAATTAGGTACTATAACTGATGAGAATAATCAAGCTGATTTAGACGATTTAATAAATAAAGTGCGGCATCGTAAAGAGTTTTGGAAATATCATGCTGACACTGTTGTAAGTATTACAAATTCTGAAATGTATGAATTGGCTATGGCACGACAAATATCGCCTATTTATGCAAAAGACTCAGCTTTACGCTTTAAGCATAGTCTTTTTATTGTAAAAAAGAATGCTTGTTATTTTAGTAATTTGCGGGAAACTGGTAGCCCTTACACACCTCCAGAAAGCTTAATAAAATTATATTGTAATGGATTGGGAGAATATCATGAATTCAGAAGATAAAATATTAACTTACTTAAATTCAAATCAACAAGAGAGAGACGTTTTATTAAATAGTTTTCTTGAAAGATATTTTTATCAAAATTTTCGTGATGGAGAAAAGCCAGCTGCTTATCGTGCAGTTGAACTTTTTATTAAGGGAAATTGTCCAAATAATTGTGCTTATTGTTATTTAAAGCGCCATGGAAAAGAATTATATCCAATTAATGAACAGTCCAATGAACAAATATTAAAAAATATTAAAATCTTTTTGGACTTTTATAAAAAGCAACATTTTAGAACAGAATTTTCTTTATTTTCATCAGATTTATTTAAAGATGGTTTTATTTATGATGTATTAGATGTTTTTTATGAAGAGTTTAAAGATAAATATAATCCTTACCGTCCTATCAGTATTATGATCCCAGACCACGGAAATTTTCTTTATTCCCAAGAAGAAACTGATAAATTACAGGCTTATATTGATAAATTTTTTGATATTAATTTACGCCTTATAATAAGTTTATCAATAGATGGAAAATTTATGGATCAAAATCGTGGTGATGCTTCGCGTACTGATGAATTTTACCAGCGAGCAATAGATTTTGCTTCTAAAAACTTTTATGCATTTCATCCAATGGTAAGCGCCATTAATATTGATAAATGGATTGACAATTATGATTGGTGGCATAGTAATGAAGTTCCTGCTCATCTTGCTGATCGCTTAATGATGCTAGAAGTGCGTGATGATAATTGGACTCCAAAAGCACTTAATGATTATCTTAAATTTTTAAATCATGTTATTGATGAAGAGTTTGCGCGTGGAAATTATGATAAAGCTTTATTCGCAAAACGTGTTATAGGTAGTGATAAATATCCTGGAAAAGGATATGATAACGTTCTTCTTATACACACTCTTAATCCAGTAACAGAGTGCGATTTTGCAAGTACGGGATGTTCTGTTGCAAAAAACTTATGCGTAAGAGTCGGTGACTTAGCTATTGTACCTTGTCATAGGACTTCTTATGAACAATATGTAATAGGTAATTATGTAGTAGAAAATAATGAAATTGTTAATGTAAAATGCAAAAATTGGGAAATTGCTTCAGCGATTTATTCTTGGAATCGTAACAGTTTTCCTCAATGTCCCGATTGCGCAATTCGATATTGGTGTGTTGGTCCTTGTTTTGGGTCAAACTTTGAGTCTACTGGAGATTTATTCTGGACACCAATTTCAGTTTGCAATTTGTTTAAAGCAAAAACTAATTTTCAATTTATGAAATATGAAATAATGGGTTTAATGCCATATATTGAAAAAGAGTTGAATGATGCAAATGCTTGGGAAAAAATTAAAAAACATATGGAAAAAATGAAAGGACAATTTGATAATTGTGGAGAATTGCTCATAGATAAAATCTCAGATACAATTAGACATCAAAAGAATGCAGGAGACGTTAAGTTATTCTCCTAATTTCGAAGAAAATATTGCAATGATTTATGCATTAAAAAAATATTGTTCTTCTGATGATGAAGTAGAAAAATTAATTGATTGTTATATAAATATAGTATATAATAATTATATAGAAAAAAAGAAACTTGAAGCAACTCATTGCCCTTCCTTTTATTATATATCAGATTCTCAATATAATGAAGGGATAATGAATAAACTATTAAAAATGTAAGGATTAATAATTATGATTAAAACACCTATTTGGAATATTGGTGGCGGAATAAGACATGGCCAAAATTTAATAAATTATTTTATTGATCGAAAACAATTTTATGATACAACTCATAAGCTTTTTAATTATGTTTATGATTCTATTTTTGGACTAAAGTGGAATGGTGGACGTGTCTGTATGCCTGAACATACAAAGACTTTAAAAGATCTTTTTGCAGAAATTAGTACATATAATGATTTAGGAGTTGGATTTAATTGGAGTTTTACAAATCTTCTTTTAGTTCCAGAAGATTTACAAGATGAATATTGTAATTTAGTACTTGAAGCCACTAATAACTCTTTAAATGGCGTAATTTTAACAAGTGATATTTTGCGTGACCATGTGCGGAAAAATTATCCTAATATGCGTATCATTTATTCTGTATGTAATGGCTTAAAAACTATTGAGCAATATAAAAAAGCATTGGATGAAAATGATATTGTTGTATTACATCCAGATTTTAATCATAATTATCCTTTTCTTAATGAGCTTGCAAATATAGATGGTGCTAATAGGATAGAAATAATGGTTAATGATGTTTGCTCTTTTGGATGCCCTTTCAGAGAACAACATTATAAAAATCTTAGTATTTATAACAAAGTCCAGTCCGCATGTCCTATTATTCACGATAAAACTGAACTTGATTATGGTTCAGGTTTAGGATGTTTGGCGGTTCGTAATGGTTATAATAAAGATCATAGGAATAAGCTTTCTTTTACTGATTTAGATTATATGCTTGATTTGGGATTTCAACATTTTAAACTTATTGGCCGAGAACATGAATGGCAATATTACTATGATGTTGATTTACGTCCTAATCTTGAACAATATTGGGCAAGAAAGCTTGTTCAAGAATGTGGGCAAAATTTACATATATGATGATTTTAAATTTTCATAATAAGGATTTTTCTTAGTCAAAAGAAATCCCTGTTAAAGCTGAAGGATATACTTATATTCTTAATAGTGATTTAGAATCTGATTTTGATTTAATTAATGATGACACTTCTAAGTTACTTTTTACAGAATTATTCCAAGAGATAAAAGCAATAGATTTGATGATTTATCCTTATCTTTCAATAAAATTATTTGAAAATAATGATTATATAGATTTGGGTAAAGTTCGTGAAAGTACTTGTCGTGTTATAGGATATATGGGTAGTACAAAAAATTATCATGAACAAGAACGACTCAGTATTAAATTTGAATTTAAAAATCGTTTTATTATTAATAATAATGGTTTAATTTATTGCAATACTCAAGAATGTCCTTTTTATGATAATGAATATTGTTTACGATATAAAACCGTATTAGAATTAAAAAATAACGAATCTATCGTATGTAAGTAGTGTTTTATAAATATACAGCCTTCAGTTTTTAATTAGTTGCAAAATGCGGCTTATAAAAACATGATAAATAAAGGGGAATGAAAAATTCCCCTTTATTTTTTTATATTTTTATAGTATAATATATATATAAAATAAAGGAAAAGGTGTAAAGAATTATGTTTGAAAATTATCTTTGTATCAATGGCAAAAAAGTGGAGTTGACTAACGAACAGATGCGGCAACTTGGCATAACGCCTGTTGAAAGTGAAATAGCAAAGATGTCCCGTATTTCTAAGGCAGGAGAAGCAAAAGACCATTACAAGGTACACGACACCATTGTAGTAGATGATATTACATTTGAGATTGTGGGTATAGGTCACGATATAGACGCTTTAACCGGAAAGTATAACACTATAACGCTTAGACAGGTGGATCATATAAAAAAGAGTCGCATAGATCCCGGTCCTTGTCCTGGTGGATTTGTCGCTTCGGAACTGGATAACTCTCTTATGAAATCACCCCAAAATTGGATTCCTGAATCCATACTACCTTATGTGCGTGAAGTGTCGAAAGAATATGTAACACATGATGGTAAAATTAAAGTTAGGCCACGCAAGCTATGGTTGTTTTCCGAAAGCGAAATGTTTGGGAGTGCTATTTATTCATCCGCTGAGGACGGTGAGCGATATGAAGCATTTGCAACGAGCAAGGATAGAATTGTAAATGACGAGGATGGCTCCGCTTGTGCGGCTTGGCTACGCTCCGCATATGTTAACCACATCAATTACTTCTGCGAGATCAGTAAATTTGGGAGCGCGAGTGGTAGTTATACCGATAAATCGTATGGCGTGGCGCTGGGCTTTTGCATTTGAAGATGTAGTATCATAGAGACAAAACAGTAAACCGTTATACGTGCCGGATATTAAGGAGAAGTAGTAAATGACAGCGTATGAGAAGTATCAACTTCAATGGATGATTGACCACGGTTATTCCTTACAGGACTTGATGCGTGGGTTGACAAAGTTTCAGTATGATGACCCCGAAGACAGCGGCCGCATCTCCACCCCCATCTCAGAGCTATTTAGCGAATGGGAGTTTGACCGTGGTTTCGATTCGGAAATCTGGGCGTGCGAGGGAGAGTGGCGCGAAGTGGAATGCCCGCAGAGAAAGGCGGTCAACATTCAGTGGGATATTGACCCGGAGGATGATGACGGCGTTGAGTTGCCAAACGAAATCACGATTCCCAATGATATCGAAGATGAGGAAGCCATCTCTGACTATATCTCCGATGTAACTGGATTTTGCCACAAGGGATTTGAGTTGGAGGAATAGCTGTGAGGACTTGGACAGATGAAACAACTGGCTGTCATAAGATTAGATGCAAGAACTGAGGGAGGAATATAAATGGATAAATGTCCAATTTGTAATTATAGAATTGATATGTGTCAATGTCAGTATGGGGGTAGTGGTCATCCAGACAGAAGTAAGCGTAGAGAAGTGGTCTTGGATCACTTATATATGTTCTCTCAAGAACAAATCAAACATATTGCAAACATTCAAAAGCAATGCCCAATTTCTTATCCCGATGAAGAAAGAGAGAATATAAGAAAAGAGCTGTCCGATGAATATACGCCTGAATATAACATTACAAAGATAGCAACTGAAGAAGATATGACCCAAAGTGAAGCAATAAAAGCTGCTTGCAAAGCGATGGAATCATTAACAGCATCGCTTTGGTCGCGGAGATAAAAGAAAATGATTATGGATGAAGTAAAAAATTACCCACCTTATTTGGATCACGCAAAGCCATATAAGGCGAAGACTAACGCCGACTGCATTCGGACATTGAGCGACGAGGACTTAGCAAATTTTTTAACTGACTTTTCAAATAATGGCGGATGGACCACAGAAATTGGTAGAAAATCTTGCTATCTGGGAGAACTGAAAGAAGGTGCTGGCAATGAGTAAAGAGTATGTAGAGCGAGAAGTGATAAGCGAAGGAATACGCAAATATTATTACAAAAATCCTCCGAATTCATCCTATCAGGAAGGGTTTGATCGTGGCCTTGATAAAGCGCAAAGAGTAATACTTGATGCACCTGCCGCCGATGTTGCCCCGGTGCGGCATGGGCGGTGGCGCTGGGTAGCATATGATGCAAACCCTAAAATCGGGAATTGGCATTGCACATACTGCAACAGGATTCCGAAGTCATTTCAAAAAGAGGACTTCTGCCCCAACTGCGGTGCAAAGATGGACAAGGAGGAAGAACAATAATGACAATGACAAATTGGGCAAAAAGAGAGGTTGAAATCGCGTGTGCACGTGAACGACGCGACAAAAATCCGGATGAGTGGGACTACGGTTGTGCTTGCTATGAAAGTGCATATAAGGCATATCAAAGCCTTATGGAAGATGGGCATAGCGGAATGAGTATCGGGTTCGCACAGAACATTTTGAACCGACTGATTGACGGCAAGCCTTTAACACCTATTGAGGATACACCTGACATATGGGGAATGCGATCTGATTACGATGGCAAGACCTCTTACCAGTGCAATCGGATGTCCTCATTGTTTAAGGACGTGTATCCTGATGGTAGGGTGTTGTATCATGATACCGATCGTGTCCTATGTGTATATCAGGACAACCCTTCTATTCCATGGCACAACGGATTTATCTCCAGCCTTATCCATGAGAAGTACCCTATAACCATGCCGTATTATCCGGCTGCAAATCCCTTTGTAGTGTACTGCACCGAAGGACTGAGCGACCTGGACAACGGTGATTTTGACACCATCGGTGTTTGGTATGTGGTGAAACCAGATAGAGAGAAAGATACCATCGAACGGTTCTTCAAAGAATCGCCTGATGGTTGGGAAGAAATAAGTAAACAGGAGTATTTTGAGAGAGTAGGCGAAAACAATGGCTAAAGAGTACATAGAGCGGCAAAGAGCAATAGTTGACGCCTGCAATTCGTTGGAGTTATATCCATCTGAATACGCAAAGCTGGAGGATGCGCTTAATAGGATTCCCACTGCTGATGTAGTGGAGGTGCGGCATGGGAAGTGGATTCAACCACATTGGAAAAATAGTAACTATTGCTGTAACTGTTCGGAGTGCGGTGGAGAGGCGATGCACAGAGAGTATCAGTGGGATAAAAATGGCATCTATCCTCTATGCCCACACTGTGGAGCAAAGATGGACGGGGAGGGGAGTATGAGAATCATTAAACAAGGAAGACCGAAAGCAACCAAAAATATTCTGCGGTTTAGATGCTGTCGCTGCGGGTGTGAGTTTGAGGCTGATGATACAGAATATGAACAGGCGTCTCAGATTGCATATGTGCATGATGGTATAATAGCTACTTGTATTTGTCCCTGTTGCGGGGCCACAGTGTACATTCCTTAAGAAGACGGAGGAGTAGACAATAATGAGCAAGGTAATAGCGAGATATTTTCAAAAATGTGATATGTGTAAGCAGGAATTTCAGCTTGAAAATGGGAAAGCGGAATTGGGAAAGGCAGTATTGCCCGGCTGGTTTATCTCTTGCGATGGCAGCAGACCGACACCACTGTTAATCCCTGTACATTTATGCCCCGCTTGCCTGCAAGAAATGTCGGAATACTTGCAGGATAAGTATATATTGAAGGATATTGAGTATGGAGGAATCCAAATTGGTAAAATGCCACCAAAGGAGGGGACCGATAATGAATAAAGAGTATAGTAGATAAGGAGCATTTAATGGTTGATATTGTATTAAAAAATGGTCAAACAGGCTATGATGTTATAAGCGATTATATTTATAGATATTGGAATCACAATATCTTAGACACAGTTATCATATCTATTGGTACTTCCTACGATGGGCATACCTATGACCTTCGTAATGAAATTGCCAGTCCAATAAGCTTTAGTAAAATCGAGTTTATGAATGACTGGTGGGAAGGTGAAAAATATATTAAACTCTTTGGAATCAAAACACTTGGTGAGCTTGATATCTCAGGGGGAATATATGAAGATAACCATATCAAATAATGCTAAAGCTTTGTTTAGCTCGTTAAGCCCAGGCGAGATTTTTATGCTTAATGAAACTGATGTGTGCATGAAAATAGATTGGGAAAGTAACGTGTGGAATACATGGAATTTTCGAGCTAACGATTTACAAATAACAGATAATAATACTGAAGTCCTTATTCCAAGAGAAGTGAATATGAAAGTAATAATATAAGTTTTTATTTTACTTTTTTATATTTTTATAGTATTATATATAAAGAAGCAAATAATATATTAAATTTTATGGAGTCGAATTTAAAAGAGATAAAAGAAACGATAGCCAAAGGCTAATATTTCTAATTTTGATTTTTTTAAAAAAATATTATATAATATATATACAAAATAAAGAAAAGGAAAAAAATAAAAACTTCTTTTTTGCGGGGGCGTAGATCAGCTGGTTAGATCGCCACTCTGATAAAGTGGAGGCCATTGGTTCGAGTCCAATCGCCCCCACCACCTAACATTGGGGAGTAGTTTAATGGTAGAACTTTCGGCTTTGACCCGAAGAGCGAAGGATCGTAACCTTCCTCCCCAGCCACCTTTAAGACGCTTACAGCCAATATTTATATTCTTAATTTTTTATATTGAATTTAATGCGTCTTGTATTTTTGCCATTGTAACTCAGTTGGCTAGAGTTTGGCTCTTGTAAAGCCAGGGTCGTCAGTTCGAATCTGACCAATGGCTCGACCGCATAAGCAAGCCTTCTCGTGGCGCGGTTGTTTTTAACTAATTGCTTATCCAAAAGAAAAGAAAAAAATAATGAAAGGATTTGCGGAATTGTATCCCGCAAAAGAAAAAATGAAGAACTATCCTCTCTCTAAGTATCGTTTCTATCATGCAACGCGCGATGGTCAGAAGCAGGTAATTGCTGTTTCTACTTATGCGGGAAAGACAGTGCGCGGTCGTGCAACTTGTGCTCCTGAGGATTATTATGATGAACAGGCTGGTCGTGAGATTGCAGCAGCTCGTTGTAATCAGGAAATTGCGCGACGCCGTTATCTGAGAGCTTGTGCTCGCTATGATGAAGCTCAACGCAAGTACGAGGAAGCAATGGCTTTTCTCAAGCGCATGGGTGAATACCTTGATGATTCTCAAGCGGCGTTTGTTAATGCTAAGATTTCAACGGACAATCTTCTTAATAAGTATTAAAAATTGATTTTTTAAAAATTTTATTATATAATATATATATAAAATAAAGAGAGAAAAAATTGCGGAACGCAGTTCCGCAAAGGCGATTACAGCAAATTATGGGCAAACATCGTCTTGTTGTTTAAATGCATAATTATGCATTTAAACTATATGCTCCGGTATTCCAACGGCAGAGAAAGTTGACTTAAAATCAACCAAGTGTGGGTTCGAATCCCACCCGGAGTACCAGGCCTTTCGGCCAACAGAGACAGTATAAATTAAACATTAAGACTTAATATTTTATGTTAAGTCTTTTTTTTAATATTTGATTTTTAATAAAAAATATTTTATAATATATATAGTAAATAGAAGCGAAACTTCTACTTAACAGAGTGTGGCGCAGTTTGGTAGCGCGCTCGGTTTGGGTCCGAGAGGATTTCGTGAGTTCGAGTCTCACCACTCTGAGTCTTTTATGGTATAAGCCTCCACGCGGCGAAAGATGGGTAATGCTAATTATATCAATTATTTGATTTTTTATAAAAATATAATATAATATATTTATAGAAAGTAAGGAGGTTAAAAGTAATGGCACGTTCATACAAGAAACATCCTTATTGCGGCGATCGCAAAAGTCGCTTTTATAAAAATTATGCAAATCGACGTCTTAGGCGACTTCCAATAGAGGAAGAAATACCAAGCGGCAAGAACTACAAAAGATATGCTTGTAGTTGGGAAATTTGCGACTATTGGAATTATCAACCTGGCCCTTTTCTTTATTTGCGTTGGCACATTGAAGAAGAGAATGAGGAAGTTGCTTTTTGGCGTTGGTATAAAAATTGTAAAATGAAATAATTTTTGACTTTTTAAAAATTATTTGTTATAATATATATAAAGAAAAGGTAAAAAAAACTTTCCTTTAAAAGAAATCCCCGAAGATTGTTTTGCAAGATATTCAACTTTATAAAGAAACTCTTGCTTTAATATGTTGAGGATGAGGTCGGCCCTCATTTCCAACTCTAAATTAAATATATATTTAAGAGCCATGCAGCAATAATATTAGGAGAAATATTTATGAACATAATAGATAATTATTAATTAGGCTCTTGAAATTATAAATTAATAATTATTGAATTTTAAAAGCGCAAACTGCAATTTTTTAGATTTAATTAGGCATTCTACAAAATCATCGCGTTTTGTTTTTCCTTGGTTTAATAAAAATTAATCCAAGGAATTTTTTTTATAGGAGTAAAAATATGCCAATTAATAAAGGCTATTTATAGGCAAAAACAGATAAAGCATCAGATGAAGTTTATATTCCAGCTTATGCCATTGAGCCTTTAATAAATTTAGGGTTTGACAAGAGAATTAACTACTATAAAGATGAAGCTATGACTAAAACACAAGATGGCGTATCATTTGGTAGTTGTTATTTATGCAAAGATTTTTTACTAAAAGATTTAATTATCGAAGAACTAAATCGATAAGTAGTTTTTATAAAAATCTTAATTGATTTTTATAAAAACATACGATATAATATATATAAGAAAAAAGAAAAATTGACTTTAGCTAAAGTTTTTGGTATAATAGAAAAAAAGGGGAGAAAATATGGAATTTCAACAGTTGTTTGCTGACCAATTTAAAGCAGTTGCAGAAAAAAGATATGGTCTTGCCACGACTCGCTCTTCCAAATTGTTAGAACCAATTCATTCTAAAATTGCTGAACTTGTGGAAAAAGAAGGTTTTTCAACTCGGAGCTTGTGTAATTCAGAATATGAGTTTATTGGGTCTTATGGTTCTAAGAAAGTTGATATTGCCATTTTTAATGGTGATAAATTTGTAGGAGCTATCAATTTTAAGGGAATTCGCTCTGAATATAATAAAAATGCAAATAATTATTATGAAAATATGAAGGGAGAATCTGATTTATTTATAAATGCCGGTATCCCTATTATGCAAATAATTTTTATTCCCACTAAGATTCATCATAAAAAGAGTAATGGTGAAGTAGTTTTTGAGACTCCTACTCAAAAAAGTAAGGATAATTATAAAAACTTTTTAGCCTATAAATCTGCTTACTGGGATTTATTAACTTTTATCCCATATTATTTTGAAGTTAATTATGATAACTTTACTGCACAATATTGTGAAGATAATATCTCTCCTTGTTTAACTGATGCAATTATGCAATTTATAGGAGGTTTAAAAGAAAATGTTTGATAAAGTAAAAAATTATGGTCAAGTTATGACACCAAATAATATTGTCAATCATATGATTGATATTTTAAATTTAACCCAAAAAGAAATTAATACAT
The DNA here is from genome assembly GCA_022785265.1 of Clostridium sp. Taxonomy (GTDB): domain Bacteria; phylum Bacillota; class Clostridia; order Clostridiales; family Clostridiaceae; genus Clostridium. Next base: position 65,962 of record JALFQD010000409.1, read on the forward strand.
CTCTATTTTTAGATAATAGTTGTGGTGATGGAGCATTTATTACGGGCCTTTTAAATAGAGGCATTCCAAAAGAACATATTTTTGCTATTGACATTGATGCTGATATCATCAAAAAAGTGCAAAATATATTACCATCAAATAATGTAATTTTAGGTTCAGCTTTTAAACAAACTGAATGGTTTGGTAAATTTGATTATGTTATTGGGAACCCGCCATATGTGCGCATTCACAATCTAATGCCAGAGACAAAACAAGAAATTGAACAATATTCTTATTGTTTCGGTATGTATGATTTATATTATGCCTTCTATGAAATTGGTCAAAAATTTTTGAAACCAACTGGAAGTCTACTATATATTTCTCCGCTTTCTTTTATTCAAAATACTAGCGGTAAAAAAATGAGGGAAGATATTGAAAAAAATAATTTACTTTGGTATTTTGAAGATTTAACAAAAGAGCAATTATTTGATGGATTTTCCACATATACTGGTATTGTTGGATTATCAAAAGTAAAAACAAGTATTCAAATCCCTTGGAGCAATACTAGAGAGAAAATTGGATTATCTTATGAAAGTCTGCAAAATGGTATCGCAACATTAGCAGACCGAATTTTTATTAAAGATAATTTTAATGATTTAGAGGATACTTTTGTCCACCCCATTATTAAAGCTGGTACCCAAGAATGGAAAGAGTGTATCGTTCCACCTCACACAGAAGAAGAGTTGAAATCAGCACCTAAGACTTATGCTTATATGTTAGCTAATAAAGAACGTCTAGAAAATCGTTCTATTACTGGTAATACAAAATGGTTTGAATTTGGTCGTTCTCAAGGTTTAGCTAATATGAATAAAGAAAAATTAGTTATTTCAACAACAATCACCCCCGATAAAATTCCTTATGTAAGAGTGGGTCCAGAAGTTTTTGTATATTCTGGTTTATATGCAACTGCTGATGATTTAAATAAATTAGAAGCAGAATTAAATAGCCCAGAACTCTTGGAGTATCTAATTGAAAACGGAAAACCTATGAGGGGCGGTTATTATCAAATTACTAGCACAATGTTAAAAAATTATTAAATCGTCTTTTATAAAATTTTTATTTGATTCTTTTTAAAAAATATAATATAATATTTATAGAAAGTTAAAGATATTATAAATTTTCTTCTGTCCAGAAGAAATCAAAGAGAAAAAGGAGATAAGTATTATGAGTAATGGTTTTATAGATGGTCTGCGCGAAATGAATAATGTTACTTATACTGAAAACGGTGCGATAAGCTTGCGGAGCACTTTGGATGCAGTTTATGATCTGTTTGCGTTGGGTGCAGCGTTTCGTCAGCGCAGTGAAGAAGATATTATAATTCTGTTCAAAAGGGCTTATAGGGAAGATCCGGAACTGGCTATGAAATGTCTGTTCTATATCCGTGACGCACGCGAAGGTCAAGGTGAGAGACGTTTCTTCCGTGTATGTATGAATTGGCTTGCCAAATCTGACGATCGTGAAGCTGCCAAGCGCAATCTTCAGTACGTATCTGAATTTGGTCGATGGGACGATTTGTATTGTTTTGTTGATACTCCTCTCCAGAATGATGCTCTTGAAATAATGCGTCAGCAGATAGCTCTGGATATGTCTTGTAAGACTCCTTCTTTGCTTGCAAAATGGTTGAAGTCTATTAATACCTCCAGTGCCGAATCCCGCAGACTTGCTAATATTACTCGTGAATACTTTGGAATGACTCACAAACAGTACCGCCGTACTCTGTCTATATTGCGCGAACGCATCAATGTGCTTGAAAGGCTTATGTCTGCCGGAGAATGGGAAAAGATCGAATTTGATAAAATACCTTCTCGCGCTGGTCTGATATATCGTAATGCTTTTGCGCGTCGAGATATATTGCGTGAACGCTATGAAAAGTTTATAATGGATAAAAATACTAAAGTTAATGCTAAAGTGCTTTATCCATATGAATGTGTTGAAAGTGCTCTTAAGTGTAGAAAACGTGATAGCCTTGAACGCGCCGCAATTAATAAGTATTGGGATAATCTTAGAGATTATTTCAATGGCGCCGCATTTAATGGTATGGCTTTGGTTGATGTTTCTGGTTCAATGACCACACAGCATAATTCCATAGCACCTATAAACATTGCCATTGCTCTTGGACTTTATTGTGCTGAAAAGTGTTCTGGGCCTTATAAGGGACATTTTATCACCTTTGAATCTAATCCTCATTTCATTGAAGTAGAGGGTGAGGATTTTGTTGAAAAAGTTAAAAACATGTACAATGCTCCTTGGGGCGGCAGCACTAATATTGAAAAAGCTTTTGATTTGATGCTTCAAGTGGCGATAAGGAATAATCTTTCTCAGGAAGATATACCTAAAAATCTCATTATTATTTCAGACATGGAATTTGATGCTGCTACTCGAGGTCATAACTTTTGTCCTTTGTGTGATTCAATCAAAAATGATTGGGCGGCTGCTGGATACAAAATGCCGCATTTGGTATTTTGGAACTGTAACGCTAGACATGACTTAATTCCTATGCAGGATGATGGTGAGGTTACTTTTGTTTCTGGCGCAAGCCCCGTCATCTTTGAAATGATTATGTCAGGTAAAACCGGTAAAGAAATGATGAAAGAGAAGCTTGAAAGTGAGCGTTACTCTTGCATTCATTGACAAAAATAAAAATTTTTGTTATAATATATATGTTAAATAAATGGGAATAAAAAATTCCCATTTTGATGCGGGCTGGTGAAATGGTAGCCACGGCGCTCTCTAAAAGCGTTTTTTTCTGAGTTCAAGTCTCAGGCCCGCCGCGGTATCATGTAGGAGCCTTTTCGTGGCGATACTATTTTAAACTAATCCTACTAAACTCTCAGTATTTTACTGGGAGTTTTTTTTATTAAAAATTTATGATATAATATATATACAAAATGAAAAAAGGAGTTATATAAAAAGGTATGGCTGTTAATTCTACTCTTGCAAAAGAAATTATAATTAAAGTTCTTACTCACTATCCTGTTTGCACAACTAAAGAAATTGCAAAGTTTGCTTGGCAGGAATATGGCGTCGATATGACTCCTGCTTCAGTTGGCAGTCAATTGCGCTCGATGCGTAGCACTACAAAAATTGGTAGTTCTAAAAATGAACATGGTGCCATGGTTTATTGGCTTAATTAAGGAGGAAAATATGTCCAAGAGAAAGCATAATGTAATAACTGTTTGTCCTTTGTGTCATAAATCTTTTATTTATAATAAATCTGAAATTGAAATAATTGATGGATTTCATCTTATAAAGTGTCCTCATTGCGGCGAACATTTGGAGGTGTAGGATATGACTGAAAAACATTTAAACATAATGACTGGTCTTATGGGTCATTATAAAGATGCACTTGAACATTTTTCAGAAAATCAAATCATTGGCCTATTTTTGCAAGGAAGCCAAAATTATCATCTTGATGATGAAACTTCAGATATAGATACCAAACTTTTGGTGACTCCTTCTTTAAAAGATTTGGCTTATAATAAAGATGCTATAAGTCATACTTTTGTGCGCAAGAATAATGAACATATTGATTTTAAAGATATACGCCTTTATATGAATATGTTCCGCAAACAGAACATAAATTTCATGGAAATACTTTTCACTGATTATTATGTAGTAAATCCTACATATAAACATCTTTGGCAAAAGCTCATTGATAATCGGGAACTGATAGGGCGATATAATCCTTATCAAGCAATAATGTGTATAGCAGGTCATGCTTTAGAAAAATATAAACGACTCTCTTGGTGTTATCCCAGTAGAGAAAAAATAGTTTTGAAATATGGATATGATCCAAAACAACTTACTCATTTACTGCGATTTGAGGATTTTCTTGAAAGGTATATTGCGGAAGAGCCTTATGAAGATTGCATAATTCCTAAAAACCTTGGAAAATTGCGTGAAGCAAAAAAGGGCGTTTACTCCCTTGATGAAGCTACTAAACTGGCTGATGCGGCATTTATGCATATAACTAAAATGCGTGATGACTTTTGTTTGATACATGAAAATAGGCATAATCCCCTGGTTGAAGATTTGTTTCAGTCAGTGCAGTATGAAATAATAAAGATAGCAATAAAGGAGGAGTTAGATCAATGATAAAGAAGTATATGATTACAGGCGACACTCATTCTAATTTTTCTCGCTTTTATCCCCTCTTTAATAATGATTGGGGCATACAAGCTGATTACCCGCCTGATGAGACTGGCATTATTGTTCTTGGGGATGCCGCGCTTAATTATCTGCTTAATGAAAATGATAAATTTCTAAAAAGGAAGCTCCAAGATAGCGGATATACTTGGTATCTTGTACGCGGCAATCATGAAGAGCGTCCACAAAATGTGAGTGGAGTTATCCAAGAGTATGATGATGAAACTGATGGACTTATTTGGATAGAAAAGGACTATCCTAAAATAAAGTATTTTCAAGATGGTGGCACGTATAATCTTGGTCCTTGGCGCACCCTTGTAATTGGTGGAGCATATTCTGTTGATAAATATTATCGGCTTGCGCGCGCAGGTTTTGATGCTCAATCTGTTACCCCTGAGAATCGTAACTTTATTCAAACTCTTGCTCATTGGTTTTATGATGAGCAGCTCAGTACTCAGGAACAGCATGAAATTTTTAATGCAGTACAAGGCAAGGATTTTGACATTGTATTGTCTCATACCTGTCCTGTACAATGGGAGCCTACTGATTTGTTTTTGCCAAATGTTAATCAGGCTACAGTAGATAAAACTATGGAAATTTTTCTAAGTGAGATTGAAGCAAATATTAACTATCGTATGTGGTTTTGTGGACATTACCATGCTGAGCGCAGACTAAGCTCTAATGCACAAATGATATATGAAGATATATATGATTTAGCTGATTTTATGGAATAAATAAATTGACTTTGTTACCTCTTTATGTTATAATATAATTATAAATATTAAACGTAAAGAGGTATTTTTTTTTGAACGTTTTTGATATAATAGAAAAAGAAGAACAACGTCAAAAGGATACTATTGAGCTTATTGCTAGCGAAAATTTTGTTAGTGAAAATGTAAAGAAAGCTCTTGGTTCTTGTTTGACAAATAAATATTGTGAAGGTTATCCTGCTGAGCGCCATGATGGTTGTGGTCTTAGCGGACGTTATTATGGCGGCTGTGATAATTATGATGAAATAGAAGAATATTGTTGCGATATTTATCGTAAGGTGTTTAACACTAATTACCATGTAAATGTTCAACCCCATTCTGGTTCTCATGCTAATATGTGCGCTTATTATGCTTTCTTGCAGCCTGGAGATACACTTCTCTCAATGTCACTTGACGCTGGAGGCCATCTTAGCCATAGTTCAGCTGTGTCATTCGTGAGTCGATTCTATAATGTGAAACAATATGGCTTGGACAAAAATGGCTATATAAATTATGATGAAATTGAGCAAATGCTTCTTGCTCATATGCCTAAATTGATTTTGGTGGGCGCAAGCGCTTATTCGCGTGAAATAGATTTTAAGCGCATTGCTGACATTATTACTGAAGTTTCTGACCATCTTATGGCTCGTGATAACATCCACTACGAACCCATTTATATGGTTGATATGGCTCATATTGCGGGACTTATTGCAGCAGGTGACCACCAATCTCCCTTTGGTTTAGCTGATGTGATTACGACAACCAGCCAAAAAACTCTTAGAGGCCCAAGGGGTGGAATCATTTTTTGCAAACCTGAGTATGCGAAGTTCATTGATAAGGCCGTATTCCCAGGTAATTCCGGCGGTCCACATATGAATACAATTGCTGCGAAAGCCGTTGCAGGAGAAGAAGCATTGACTGATGAATATCGTAATTATATTCATCAAGTTATTAAAAATGCTAAAGCAATGTCTGATGAATTTATTAAAATGGGATATGAAATTATCAGTGGTGGTACGGATAATCATATGTTCTTACTTTCCTTAGCTGCAGCTAACTGCAGTGGAGCACAGCTACAAGAAAAATTGGAAAAGGAAGCCCATATTATTTTAAACAAAAACATGATTCCAGGAGACAAGCGCAAACCTAAAGAAACAAGTGGCGTACGCATAGGTACTGCGGCAATGACTACTAAGGGCTATACAGAAGATGACTTTATTGATATCGCGCATACGATAGATCATTATATAAAGTCTTTTAATTAATATAAAATAAAAGTTGCATTTTTATATGCAACTTTTATTTTTATTAAAAATTATAGTATAATATTTATAGAAAATAAAAGTAGGTGATTAATAAATGAAATATTTTATAGACTTTGAAGCAACGCAATTTACAAATGAAATTATAGAAATAGGTTGTATTAATGAATATGGTGATATATTTCATAGCTATGTAAAAGCAAAGAAAAAGCTTACCTCTTTTATTACTAATTTAACAGGTATTACCCAAGATGTTATTAATGAAGCCCCCTCAACCGATGAAGTTTTTGAAAACTTTTTTGAGTGGCTTAATAAATTTAATAATGAAGAAGAAATGTGTTTTTTTTGTTATGGTGATACTGATTTAACTTTTATCAAAAAAAATCTTCAAAATACTAAAAGTTATAAAGCCCGCATTGCACTTAGCCTTCTCGGTATGAATCTTTTTAATTATGCCACAAAAGTGCAAGAAGAATTAGAGTTGTCAAAGAGTATAAGTTTGATTAAGCTTTATCACTATTATATAGATGCTGAAGCCGAACAAAAACATTGCGCACTTGATGATGCCATTTACCTTAGAGAAGTATTTTTAGCTGTTGGAAATGATAATCACAAAGAGCGTATATTTAACAATTATCCAGAATATCAAATTGGCCATGATTCTCCTAATGAAAATCATAAGTTTACTAATAATAATATTAATAAATTAACAAACGTTTATTATAATAAGAAAATTAAATCTGGCAAACAAAGATTTGATAATTTTCTTGCGGCGGTTGATTATATTTATGAAACCTGTTTTTCGCCAATGCAACGTGCGCAAGTTAATAAAATAACAGTAGCTAAACATTTGCGTACCGCACTTAATTTAGATAAGAACTATTTTGGAAGAAAATGGAGGTATATCAATTAAAATGAGTAATGAATATAAAGATTGGTTACGCGATAGTGTAGAAGAAGAAAAGATATACCCTTATCTTAAAATTTCTTCTGATGGTAATTCTTGGATGGATTATATTCCAACAGGGTGGCAGAATAGAATTTATAAACTTTTTGATAATATAAACACAATACTTGGCGATAGAATTAATCACTTTCATATTCTTGATATTAAAGAGAAATATGGTGAATTTAGACTTTATTGGACGATTGATGATGGTATGGCCACGAACGCTGAAAAAGAACAAATTGAAGAACTCGCGCAACAAGCACATTTTGATTTGCTTTCAGCCTGTATGATTTGCGGCGATCATGCAAAATATAAGTATATAAATATTCCAGTTTGCGAAGAATGTGATAATAATCTTTTTAAGAGGAGGAAAGAAAAATGAGCCAGCATGTTGGTTATATAGTTAAAATAGAACATTTGCGCCCACATACTAACGCGGATAGATTACAGATAGCAACTATATTTGGTAATGATGTTATTGTAGATCTGAATGTTGCTATTGGAGATATAGGCGTTTACTTTCCCTCTGATCTTCAGCTTTCCAAAGAATTTTGTGAAATAAATGACCTTGTGCGGCGTAAAGATGAAAATGGCAATCCTTGTGGTGGCTATCTTGATCCTGATAAGCGCAATATACGCCCCATAAAATTGCGTGGTGAAAAATCAGATGGCCTTTATCTCCCCATAAAGTGTCTTGAGTATACTCAGGGGCGCTTGAAGATAGGTGACAGAATAGATGTTGTCAATGGTCATGAAATATGTTGTAAGTATATTCCGGTTATAAAAAATAAAACTTCCAGCAAGACTAAGAAATGCAATAAAGTGCGTAAGCATACCGCTCCAGTTGCACCTTTATTTATAGAACATGCTGACACTGAACAGTTAAACTATAATCTTGATGCGTTCAAGGTTGGAGATCAAATAGAGATAACCCTTAAAATGCATGGCACTTCAAACCGAGTGGCGTATGTCCCAGTCCTCAAGAAGTTTAAGCGAACTTTATTTGACCGTATACTTGGCCGCGAAGGTAAACCCATATATGAATATGATTATATAAGCGGAACTCGCAGAACTGTATTTGATAGTTTTGACGGCGACTTCTATGGAAGTAACGCTTTTCGTAAGCAGTTTGAAGATCGGCTGCGCGGCAAGCTCTATAAGGGTGAAGAAGTTTATTTTGAAATAGTTGGGTTCACCGATGCAGGTACTCCGATTATGCCAATAGGAGATAACAATAAGGTTGGCAAGGATTTTGTAAAACAATATGGTGAAAAAACTGTATTTAGTTATGGTTGCGCTCCCAATGATAAAGACTTGCCGCAGTCTGAAATGTACGTTTATCGCATGACTATGACCAATGAGGATGGCGCGGTTGTAGAATACACTCCTGATTTCATGCGCTATCGTTGTGAGCAGATGGGTGTTAAGTGTGTGCCAGTATTTGCAAAAGCCACGATTGATTGTGAAGGAGTCCACGTTTATGCGCCTGATAATGAACTATATGGTTTTGTTCATGAAACGGATAATGTCGGTGATACTGTTAAACTGGTCGCAGAGAAGTATTATGATGGTGCTGACCCCATTGGTAAGACTCACGTGCGTGAAGGCGTGGTAGTTCGTATCGTCAATAGACCTAAGTTCTGCGCATACAAAACCAAGAATTTCTCATTCCGCGTGGTTGAAGGTATAATCAAGGATACTGCACTAGCTCCTGATATTGAAGAAGCGCAAGAGCTATTGACCGAAAATAAGGAGGAAATAAATGTCTAATATTATTATTCCTAAGATAAATTTTATAAAAATTTATAGCGGGTATTTAAAATACCTTGCCCTTCAACGAGGCGGTGTCGATAATTGGATATGGTATGGTGAATCATTAAGAGATTTTAAAGATGAAACTATTACAGAATTGCGTAATATAAAAGATTTACCCGATATAGATGATTGTGATTTTACTACAATAGCAGAAATAAATATTGAGCGCGGGATCTACAATATAAGGGAGGAGAAAACCAATGACATCTGATGATTTAATCGCACGCCTTAAATTAGATTTGGAATGGGCCGAAGCTAATGAATGGGAAGCACCAATTTGCCTTTCGGATGATTTACTTGAAGCAATTGAGTATATTAAATGGGCTGATAATATAATAAAGGGAATATAAAAATAAAGTGGGAATTTTTATTCCCGCTTTATTTTTTATAAAAAATATAATATAATATATATAAAGAAAAGAGAAAAGGAGAAAAGAAAAATGGATAGTCGTTATAATACTTTGGTTCTTACCTCTGAAGGGCTTGATAAAGGCGAAACTCTTGAAGGACTTCTTGGAAAACAGCTTGCAATTCTTACAAAAATGGATTACATATGTACAGTTGAACGCGAGTGTGATTTTTATATAATTCATTATAATTACAAAAATCAGAGTTATGGAACTCCTTATCCTTATTGGCTTACTGAAGATGAATATATGAGTGCAACTCTTAAAGGGGAGGATAACGATAATGGTGAAGAATGAAGATTTTTTCCATCCAGTATCCACCGATCTTATGACTTGGATACTTGATGATGAACCAGTAGGCCGCACAGTAACTATACAGACTGAAGAAAACACTATTATTGGAACTTTAGGCGGATATTTGGAAATAGGAAATATTATTTTTCTTCAAATATTTAACAAAAAAATGAATGAGATGACTTTTGTAAATAGTAAAAATATTATGTCTTTTACAGTTTATTAAAAAGGAGCGATAAAAGTTATGAATTTTTTCCACGATGAAGATGGTTGTTTGCGCATAGGTCGTTGTATATTGATTAGCATACTTGCCATCTTTCTAGTAATTACATTTTTCCTCTCTTGGACTATTGTCCCCACTGGCTATACAGGAGTGCGGTCTACGTTTGGACAGATTAGTGAAGACGCTGCATATTCAGGTTTTAATTGGAAAATTCCTTATGTGCAAAATATAATACCAGTAAATAACAAGCAACAGGATCTGAGTTTTAACGATAAAGTATGGTCGGAAACTTCTGAGCGAACAGTAATTTATTTTGAAAACATAACTGTAACTTATACTATTAATAAAGAGAAATCAGTGTGGCTTTGTTCGCATATAAATGATTATAGTAATAATCTTATAAGGAATGATATAGTATCTTCTGCCATCAAAACAGCTTCTAAGCAGTTTACTTCAGTAGATGCTACTAATAGAGGTTTGATTGAACCTGCAACTCAAGAAATCCTCCAAAAGTCAATAAATGACAAATATGGAGAAGATGTAGTATTTATAAATAAAGTAATTATAAGTAATATAGATTTTGAAGAGAGCTATAATGCGGCTATTGCGGAAAAGCAAAATGCACAACTTGCCTATGAGAAAGCTGCAATCGATAATCAAAAAGCTATTGAAAAGGCTGCTGCGGATGCCGAAGTCGCACGCACACAGGCTGAAGCCAAAGCTGCCGCTAAACTGATAGAAGCGGAAGCAGAGTCAAAAGCTAATCAAATGGTAAGTGATAGTATTACGGACACAATACTTCGTAGAATGTATTATGAGAAATGGAATGGAGTATTGCCCAAAGTGGTTACTAATGATTCAAATATTATAGTTCCTATGAATGAAATGGAATAAAATAAAGGCCGAGAAAAAACTCGGCCTTTATTTTTTATAAAAAATATAATATAATATATGTAGAAAAAAGAAGGGGGAATAAAAAATATGGCAGATTTTTATGGTAATATGAATGATTTTCAAGAACTTATATGGGACGCTTATGGCATTATTCCAGAAGAATTGTGGACAAAATATAAAGGTTCCCCAGCACAAAAATTAATCGCTTGTTTAGAATTTTTAGTAAAAGAATATAAAAAAAATTGTGAAAGGTAAAAAATATGGATATGGACTATAATGATAACCGCTCTTCTGGCAATCAGCAACGAGATATAATCCTTTCCCCTAATGAGTTTGTGTTTGTACAAAATAGTACCAATGGTATTATACGTACTTATACTGGCCCTATGACACTTACCATTAGTGCGCAGGATTATCTTGTTCGCTTTGATGTAAAAACTAAGCAGTTTTATAGTGTTAAAAATCCCCAAGAAGCTAAACAGCTTTTTGTATCCCCTCCGGAAAATTGGTATGTTGTACTGAAAAATCCAACAATTAATTCATCTTTTCCTGAAATTGGTAAGGCTAGCATATCTCCTGAATTGCGCACTGGTCGTAAAATTAATATAAATGGCCCCACTTCTTTTGCACTCTATCCCGGCCAAATGGCAAAAGTAATAAAAGGACATTCTTTGCGTTCAAATCAGTATCTGCTTGCGCGCGTCTATGAGGCTGAAAGCGCCAACAATTCAGAAGGTGAAATGCTTGATGCAGAAGGCAATAAGATTACTTCTGAAAAGAATTATGTAAATGGACAAATTCTTGTAATAAAGGGTACTGAAGTTTCTTTCTATATCCCTCCTACTGGCATTGAAATACTTCCTATCAACAATGACACTTTTAATGGCTATATACGTGAAGCCGTTACTCTTGAACGACTTGAGTATTGTATCCTTAAGGATGAAGATGGCAACAAGCGTTATGTACATGGCCCTGAGGTAGTATTTCCTGAACCTACCGAACAGTTTGTTTCCAGTCCTAAAGGTGGGCTTATCTTTAAAGCCATAGAGCTTTCTCCCATTTCTGGTATTTATGTTAAAGTAATAGCCGAATATACTGAAGATGATGTGGTTCATCCGGTCGGAGAAGAGCTTTTTATCACTGGTAAAGATTGCATGATTTATTATCCGCGTCCTGAACATGCTATTATAAACTATGATGGTAAAATTGTTCACCATGCAATAGCGATCCCCGAAGGTGAAGGTCGCTATATAATGAATCGCCTAACCGGCAAGATTGATACTGTGCGCGGTCCCGCAATGTATCTCCCCGATCCTAGGACTCAAGTTGTGGTAAAGCGCAAGCTTACATCCAGCCAATGCGCTTTGTGGTATCCTGGCAATAATGACGTTTTGGCTTATAACAATAGCCTTAATGAAAAGGCCACTGAGAAAAACGTTTCTAAGGCTATAAATCTGTCTTCGGTTAATAGCGGCACTATGGCTTCAGCTTCTGCGACTGATTCGCTTGCCTTCCTTGAAGCTAATGCAAATATTAGCCGCGGCACCTCATATACTAAGCCCCGCACTATTACGCTTGATAATAAGTATGATGGTGTAGTATCTATTGATGTATGGACTGGGTATGCTGTTAATGTAGTATCTAAAAATGGTAATCGTAAAATTGTAGTAGGCCCTTGCACTATACTTTTGGATTATGATCAAACTCTTGAAGTTCTTGAGCTTAGTACTGGCAAGCCTAAGTCTACTGATGATATAATTAAGACCGTTTTCTTGCGTCATGAAAATAATAAGGTTAGTGATATCATTAAGATAGAAACTAAGGATTTTGTACATGGTGCAATAAAACTTAGTTATTGCGTTAATTTTGATAATTCATATAGCGATAAATGGTTTAATGTTGACAATTATGTAAAATATCTTTGTGACAGAGAACGCTCGCTTATTAAACGTTTGGCTAAAAATTATACCATTGAAGAATTTTATCAGAACTATGTTGATTTAGTAAGAAATCTTGCTATTGATAAAGAAAATAATCCTGAAGGCCGTTTCTTTGAAGAAAATGGTATGTGCGTTTATGATTGTGAAGTTCTTGGTTTTGATATTGAGAATGAATATGAAGAAATGCTCAATGACCATCAGACGGAAATAATACGCAAAGGTCTTCAGCTTTCTAATGCAACTGCTCAAATTAAACTTACAGAAGAACTTTCTCGCGTTGAAAAGCTTGAGCATGAGCTGGAAAGTCAGAAACTTATTCATCGTATGAATCTGCAAGAAACAGAGGCGAAAAGAAAGCTAGAAATTCAGAATGAGGTTAATCGTCTAAAGGAAGCCGAGACTCTTGCTGAAAAGCAAGCTGAGGCTGATATGCAAGTTCTTATTGATGAAGTTCACGCAGCTCAGATGTTGCGCGAAAAAAAGGCCAAAGATGCTGCTCTTAATTATGAGACTCGTATGGCTAATATTGAAAAGGCAAAGCAGATGGCTTATGCAGAAGCTGCGGTTAAAATTATTGAAGCCATATCTCCTGATTTAACTGCTGCAATGAATTCTAAGACTAATACTGAAACTGTTGCCGCAATAGCTAAGGCAATTTCGCCCTATGCACTGGCCGGCAAAAACGAAACTCTTAGTGATGTTATTAATAAAATTACTCGCGGCACTCCCCTTGAGGAAGCTTTGAGTAATATAAAGAAAGCGTAAAAATAAAAGTGGGAGCAAAAACTCCCGCTTTATTTTTATATAAAAATATAATATAATATATATAGAAAATAAAAAGGATGTGATTTATATGAATTATACTTATTTGATAAAAGGCTATATTTTTAATCTTCAATGGAAAAAAGACAGTCTTAATGAAAAGACACAAATTAATAAACTTCCATTTGCTATTTCAGTTGCTTCAAAATGGCCTTCAATAAAAACTGATTTACAATATCAACATATTTCTACTTTCGTAAAGACAGAGATTCTTTATCGTTCAAAACTTTATCCTGATTTGATTGATTTTTCTAATTATATATTTACTATATATGAGGGAGGGGTAGAAGCTGATGGCCAGGAATAATTTTGTTATAAATAGTTTTTATTGTATGAATTGTGGTCAAAAAGGTTTTGATTTACCTCGTAAAAAAAGTCACCAACATGGAAAATTCCATAGAAAAGTTTTATATTGTCCTTGGTGTAAAAAAGAAGTTAACCACATAGAATGTCGCACGCCAGAAGAAATAGAAGAATTTAAAAAAAATTTTGAAGAAGGGGTATATAAAGATGAAGCAGAAACCAGTTTGGATTTTGTGCGGAGCTCCAGGTTGCGGTAAATCCACCTTTGCGCGCAATTATCTTAAAACTAATACTGGGGTATTAATTTCTCGTGATAAAATACGTCTTGCCCTGTTAAATGATAATGATAGTTATTTTGCTAATGAAGATGAAGTGTTTAAAGAATATATACGCTGGGCGCAAGATAAATTAAACGATGAAAAATGTATAGGCCCTGTTATTATGGATGCTACTCAAATTAATGAGCGCAGCCGCAAAAAAGTTTATAATAAACTTAATAAAAATAATATAAGTGAAATACATTATTTTTATTTTACTACTCCTTTTAACGTTTGCTGGGAGCGCAATTCAAAGCGTCAAGGCCGTGAATTTGTTCCTAAATCATCTATTCGTCGTATGTATTTATCTATGACCGATCCAATTAATGATTCAAAAATAAATACTCCAGTAGTGATACACTATGTAGATGAGTATGGAAATGAGATAAAGAGAATATGATATATGTAACTTCAGACACTCATTTTAATCATCCGCGCGACTTCCTTTTTGCACCTCGTGGTTTTAGTTCATGTTTTGAACATGATGAACAAGTAATTAAAAATTGGAATTCAGTGGTTAAATCTGATGATATTGTTTATCATCTTGGAGATTTAGGAATGGGGACTGATTATGATTATCTTGTTAATTGTATTAATCGGTTGAACGGAACAATTTATTGGATTCGAGGTAATCATGATGGAGATAAAAAAGTAGAAGCACTTACTGCTTGTTGCCCTAATCTTATTTGCGTAGGATATGCAACCATGGTGAAATTCCGCAAATATCATTTTTATCTTTCACATTTTCCAACCGCTGTTGGAAATTATGATGACGAAGAAAAACATTCAAAATTTTATTGTCTTTGTGGTCATAGTCATTGTCAAGATAAATGGAAAGATTTTCACACTATGAAATCTTATCATGTGGAATTAGATACTACTAATAATTTTCCCATTTCACTTGAACAGATTAGAGAAGAAATATCCAGAAGAAAGAAACTTGAGGAAGCTTGAGCAAACGCGCTCAGGCTTCTTTTTTATATTTAGTCAAAAATCATTAATGTAATTGTTTGATTTTTTGTATTTTAATAGAAGAAATTGTGAAAGGAGGAACTTCTGCGTATGGTAAATGTAGTTGCGCAAAATGGCAAATATGTTTATAATTTAAAACGTTTTATTTGTGATACTGAAAATGATTTAAAAACTATTATAACATATTATTGCGCTGCTGGCAGCAATGCTTTTGTAGTTGAAACTGGGAATACCTATGTTTTAAATGGCGATCATGAGTGGGGATTAATACCTAATAATACAACTGGTGATGATACAGAAGAACTCACTCAATAGTTGGCTTAGGCTAAAGAAACAATTGCCAAGCAAGAACAAACAATTCTTCAATTAAAAGAACAAATCAAACAATTGACAACACCTATTATAAATGAACAAAATGGAATAATAGAAATTCCTATGTCTGATATAGATGAAATTAATGGCGTTTGGACAATTCCTAATGCTACAGTTCAAGATAATATATTAATTTTAGGAGAGTAAAGCAAAAATGAGCATTTCAAAAATTAAAGTTGGCTCTCAAATTTATGATATCAAAGACAATGATATATTATAGAAAACATCTACTGAAAATGTAAATGTTTTCTTTAAAGTAAATGAAGAGGGTAAATTAGATACTTCCGCAATAATGAATTTATTTAATGCTGAAGTTATTATGAATAATAAAATATATGGCACTTTTGAAGAAGCACTTGCGGAAGCAACAGTTTCTACAATTAAATTAGTGCATGATGTTATCTTAGAAAAACAAGCTGTAATTCAAGATGGTCAAATAATTACTATTGATTTAAACGGTCATAATATAATTGCCACTGAAGACATGGTACTGACTTCTGGTCTTTTGGCTGTACATCATGGTGGCTCTTTGATTATAAAAGGTCAAGGCACTATTTATGGTTGCGCCCCCAGCGGTTTGGTTTATGCTGGGATAGTTTTAACTGTGGATAAAACTGATAATGATAGTAGCAAACCCGCACGTTTAACTATCAATGGCGGTCATATTATTGGTGAATGTTATGGCATTAGTGGTAATGGTACTGATGCTACTCGCGGCAATACTGAACTTATTGTTAATGGCGGCACTATTGAAGCTATTGGCAATATCACAACTGAAGGTAATGCTGGTATTTATTAGCCGCAATATAATAGTAAAACCACTATTAATGGTGGTACTGTTATTGGTCATACTGCCATTGAGGTGCGTAGTGGTAATTTAAATATTAATAATGGTACATTTATTGGAAATGGCTATGCTTACAACATGATTCATAAAAATAACAACGGCCCTGCTTCAAATGGCGCAGCAGTTGCAGTTATATAGCATATAACTAAACAACCTATCAATGTAAAGATTAAAAATGGTTTATTTAAAGGTCAAATCGCTTTCATTGAAGCTAATCATAGCAACGATTTTATTTATGGTAATAACATAACACTCTCTATTGATGGTGGCTCTTATGGCGTCATTGGCGATAATGTTGAAGTTATTCATAGCGATAATATTTCTCAGTTTGTTCATGGTGGCGATTTTACTCATGCAGCAGTAGCTAAAAAATGTATTGATCCTGAAAAATTTGATGTAGATAATTGGAGTTCTCTTTATAATTAATGGTCAGCGTTAACGACCGGAATCTCATTTTATTTCGCCCATAGGAATTTTTTAATCAAATTGTCCATTAAATTGCAAAACCTTAAAATTTATGATATAATTTATTTGTAAAATATAATTAAGAAAGGACAAAATTAATGGACAATTTTGACATTGATAGTTTTTATAATAAAGAAACTGGCGAAGCAATTTACACCATTACTGATGGTGTTTTTAATTTTGTCGGTCGGGCTAAATGCCATGAAAATGATAAAGACTTAGGGAATGAACTGACTGGTATGCAAATTGCAGCAATGCGTGCATGTATAAAAACAATACAATATGAGCGAGAAATGGCTATCGTCCAAGTAAATACGCTTAAACATTGTATTTCTACTATGTCAATGAGTCCTCGCTATAATGAAAATTCTTATGAAGCTAAAAAAATTCGTAGAGAACTTTATTTGGCTGAAAGCGATTTAAAAACCATTCGTGATAATCTTACAGCAGCTCGACAATTTCTCAAAAAATATATAGATGATAAAGATGCTGCCTATAAGCATATTCGCAAATTAAGGGCCAAAAACAATTAAAAAATATTAATTGTTTTTTACATACATATGAACGGAAATACAAATCCTTGATAAGGAGAGTGGACTTCATAGAAGCATTACTTTGGTTTATTCTAGGAATAGTTTTCGATGCGTGGATTCGCCCATTAATTGATTCATTGGTAAATTTGTTTAATTCAATAATTGATAGCAATACTGCTAAAAATCAAATTAAAATTGCAAAAGCTAATGAACAAATTCAGAGTCTTCAAGAGCCAGTAGGCAATTCAAATGTAATTGGTTTTTAGGCTCCTGATACAATAGAATATTATGACTATGATGAGGACGATGATGATGATCTATAATTTTTATGATACTTGCAGTTTATTAATGCGCGCAACGAATTTATTCGACGATGTTAATGAAAAAATTATAATATCTTCTGTTACTTTACAAGAATTAGAAAATATTAAAACTTCCATTAACAAAGATGCGGAAATAAAATACAATGCTCGAAAATTGCTTCGTACTTTAGATGAAAATCCTAATAAGTATGAAGTAGTAATTTTCAAGGAATCAATGCTAGAACCAATTCAACAAGCTGATTTGCCTATTAATGATGATATGCGAATTTTAGCTTGCGCGATTTGGCAAAACAATCACTCGCCCGCAATGGATGATTTACATTTTATTACTAATGATTTAGCTTTTAAACAAATAGCCAATCTTTTTTTTGGTGATGGAATGATTAGCTCCATCTCTGAAGAAGATATAGAAGAATATTTAGGCTATAAAGAAATATAGTTAAATGATTAGGAACTTGCTAATTTATACTCTAATATTACTTTTAATAAATATAATTTATTAGAGAATTAGTATCTTATAATTCGTGATTAGAATAATAAAATTGTTGATACATTAAAATGGAAAAATGATGAACATCATCATTTAGCTTTTGGAAATTTAAATTCTCGTTATTTTGGTGAAATAAAACCCATTAAAGGAGATATTTATCAAGGTTGTTTTATTGATAGTTTAATAAATAATCAATTGACCTTAGTTAAAGGGCCGGCAGGCTCGGGTAAAACGCTCCTATCTTTAGCCTATCTTTTTTCACAAATGGAACGAGGGAAAATTGATAAAATAATTATATTCTGTAATACAGTAGCAACAAAAAATTCTGCACGACTTGGGTGATATTGCTCAAGTAAAATCTTGTGAACTGCTGGAACATCCTTAGAGCTTCTATACCACCGCGAAAAGATGAAATAAGCTTAAACGTTAATGGTTTAAAAAGTTAGAAGATTGGACAATCAGCAACCAAGCTCCGAATAGGAGAAGGCTCATCGACTATCGAAATTAATAGTAGAGTAGAGGTAATACAGACCTCGAAGCGCAAGAAATTCAAGCTTAAAAATATATGGACAAAAATAATTAAAAAGGAGGTGTAGTATGGCCACTGAAAATACCCCAATTTTATATACAGATTTATCTTCATTAATTACTCGTTTACAAAATGTTTATACTACACATGGTTTAACTTGGAATTGGAGTGTGCCTGGTAATGAAGTGGGTATCTACCCTCTTTCTACTGAAATAACAAATCTTTATAATAAATTTGTTTCCGCACAAACAGAAGAACATTTAGCAACTTGTGTAAAATGGACTATCGCCAATGGGGAACTAGATCCTGGCGCTCCCTTAAAAGATGAAACATTAAATGCGGCTGCCGCATCTCTTTTATCTATGGAAGCGCAAACACATTATTCAAGAGTGGTTAATACTGCTGGCGCGTTATATACTTAGACCTCTCATTCTAATCAAACCACTTATAGTGAATCTTCTAATACAGCTGGCACTTCCTATTCAAACACCAGTAATGGCCGTAATTGTACTCAAAACTCTTCAAGAAATTCTCAAAGTGGCAATAGTTCTAAATGTGGTTGTCATGTTGTATATGGTAGTGATTGTAGTCAATCTAGTAATACTGCAACAACTACCTATTCAGAAACTTCATATAAAGCTGGTACAACTTATAGTCAAACGACAAATTCAAATGAAACCACTTATACGTTTTCAGAATAAAAGGTGAATAAATGAATATTGATATAAATCAAGAACCTATTGAAATTTTATTTAATATTAATAATATATTAAAACAAAATCAACTGGGGAAAGAAGAAAAACAGCAATTATCTGATATTTGTGACATCTTATTGGAAAAAATAATTACTCGTCAAGGAAAATATCAAGTTGTTCCTGTTGTAAATGATAATAATTATGATAGCGGCTATTTTGTTTCTTCATTAGATTATCTTACAAAACCATATCAAATACATGAACATAAATACATTGATAACGGCAATTTAAAATTGACTGAAGTATATTATACTGGTGCAAACGGTTTAAAATATCGAAAAGTTGCTTTTCCTGAAGTTTATAAAGACCCTGGCTTTTTATTGAATAATTCTTTGCTTGCTGAAAGACAAAAAAATATGGCATATCTTGCAAATAAACGTAATAAGGAGAATAAAAACATATGAAAATTGGTATTTCATGTGATACAAATAATCAAACCTATGATATTCCAGATTTTTGGAATATTGAATTTGGTGATAAAGAAGCTTTAGCTGAAACACGTTTTTCATCTATTGGCCAAATTACCAATACAAATCCTGCCGATCCAACCCTTAAAAATATAAGTTTAAATTTCAAAGATTTAAATTCATTAGTAATTACCATTTACAATGATGATGGTGTTGCAATATATACTCAGATTTGTAATCGTTTAATTTATGCTATTCGTCGCGTAAATACAGAAAATAATTTTATAGAAAGTTTATACTTCGTATCGTGAATGAATCTTTAATTAGTTTTACTTTATTTGGTCAAAAAATTGACATTTTAGAAAATATGGTAAAACAATGGGATTTAATCAATAGTGACGATGGTATAGTTTTAACTCTTTTTAATTGTAAATTAACAGAATATCCGCATGAAATTTTTAATGTTATTCTTAAAGGTGTGGATTATTCTAATATTCCCGCTTCAATTAATCCAATAGATAATAATACACAGATTATAATTTTAAGGAAACATTTTTAATATGGTAAAAGACAGAAGCACTGTAATTTTTTATCCGGCGACAGTTTGTAATTTAAATTGCCGCTATTGTAGCATAGATAAAAATCCTGCACTTATTCAAATTGATAAAATATTAGAAGAATCATTTAAAGGTGATTATTATATTAATTTCACTAAAGAAATTTTTCCTGATCCTAATCAGCTTACTCGTGTTGAAACTTGGGGCGGTGAGCCTACATTAGGTTGGCATAGAATGCATAATTTAATGCATCAAATTATTGAAAATTATCCTAATTTTTATGAATTTTTTTCTTCATCTAATATGGTACAGCCGCATTTTCTTACAGAACTTCAAGATATGCTAAACATATTTAAAGAATATCCTGAAAGAAAATTTACTTTTTATTTACAAATGTCTCTTGATGGCACTGAAAAAATTACTGATGAAAACCGTGGGAAAGGTGTTACTAAAAGATTACGCGAAGTTTTTAAAAATATGGTTTCTATTTTACATCAAATAATACCTGAAAATGTAAAATTTGAATGTTTCTTTAAGCCAACTTTAGATATAGATAATATAAAAGGATTGCAAACTAAAGAAGCAATACTTGATTATTATCTCTTTTTTGAAGAATTTTATGATATTTTTTATGAATTAAACCAAAGCAAAAACGCAAAAATTCTTGTCACTTTACCCAATACCGCTACTCCTGAGCAAAATACAACTGAAGATGGGAAAATTTTTGCTAATATGTGCCGCCTTTGCAAAGAAATTGAAAAAGAGGGCAATCATTTTAAATATTTTACAGATATTACTCCTTATAATGCTAATAGCGCCGTTTCTATAAACAATGTAGGCTGTGATGGTTTTACTTGCGGTACTTGTAAACAAGTTATTGGTTTATTGCCTAATAATAAAATTTCGGGTTGCCATGCAGCTTTTGTAGATATGTTAGATGATTATAAGAAAAATATTGAAATAAATTCTTATGCTAATAAAGTTCTTGATGAAAAAGTTTTTGATAGTAATTTACGCAGCTTCTTTTATTTTGATAAAAGTGAATTATCCAAAAGAGAAGAATAGATAGAATATTATTATAAGGAAAATACTACCGCGCGAGTTATTACTGTAAAGACTTTAATTCAGACTTTGGCATATGCAGGACAAGTCGATTTTAAATTTACCGATGACACTTTGGCTTTGCAGGCAGCAGATTTAATTTATCGAAATGCTAGTAATTGTATGAATGATAATCGTAATGCTACTGGTTCCTTAACTACACCTTCAGTGAGCTTACTAAGACTTTTATTAAATGGAGCTTACGATTATATTTCTATAAAGGGATAAAAAAATATGAAAACTTGTTATATTATTGATGGAGAAAAAGAACATCCTCATGACAATATTCCAGAAAAATGTTTGCAAACAATTGAGGATTCTAAAATAGTATTTTCTTATATAAAAAATGATAATAGAAGAAGTATTATTAATATTATGCGAGAAGAGGTATATGGGATTCATGACTTTATATTAATAATAGATGATATTCCTTATAGCATTGACCATACTGTATATAATACTATAATTAAAAATGAAAATAATGCCGTTTATGAATTTTTAACATTTTATCGTAAAGAGGAGTAAGTTTAATACATGTCTTTTAAAAGTGAAAATAATGAACTCTTAAAATTTATTCTTAATGCAGCTTTTTTCTCTGGATGGAGTGATAAAAATTGTTCATCAGATTTAAATGGCGGCTCTCGTGTTAGTTCTTTAGAATTATATGTAACTTCTGAGTGTAACCAAAAATGTGAATATTGTTATTTAAATCGATATGGCGATAAACTTTATCCTGCCGAATTACGCAATGAAACAACTATTCTTAGTAATCTTGATATATTATTAAAATATGCTGTAAAAAATTGGCCATATTTAAAACATATTGATATATTTAGTGGAGAGATTGTAGGCACTCAGATATTTTTTAATGTGTTAGATATAATTAAAAAATATAAAGAACAAGGATTAAATGAATTAGAAGAAATCATTGTTCCCACTAATTTTTCTTTTATTCATAGCCAAGAAATGACTGAAAAAGTGCAAAATTATATTGATGATTTTAACAAAAATTATAATATACGACTAGTGTTAAGTGCATCTATCGATGGTTATATTATTGAAGATTTTTCTCGTCCTCAAAAAATATACCATAAACGAGACATGGATTTTTATCATAAATCATTTCAATTTATGAAAAAAAATGGATTTTGCGCTCATCCTATGATTGCTGCATGTTCAGTTGATAAGTGGATTGAAAACTATAAGTGGTTTATTGATATGTGTGAACAATATGATTTTAATGTATTGCAGCAAGTAATGACATTAGAAGTTAGAAATGATGATTGGACTGATGAAGCAATTTCGCATTATCAAGAATTTTTAAAATTTTATTGTGATTATCATTTTGAACATCGATATGATAGCAATCCTAGAAAATTTGCAAAAATGTCTTTAGGCTTAAATGAGGAGCGAAATGGATATACTAATTTTCTGCTTTTGGATGCGACTCAATTCCCCACTTGTAGTGTAGCCTATCAACTTACAGTAAGATTGGGAGACCTTTCCATTGCTCCCTGTCATCGTACTGCATATCCTGAATTTTTATATGGAAAATTTATTGTAGAAAATAATGAAATAATTGATATAGAAGCCAATAATCCAGTAATAGCAACCAAAATTTTACTTTCTAATCAAAGAAAAACTCATCATGGTTGTGATACTTGTTGGAATGTTAATAGTTGTATTAGAGGATGCTTTGGCGCTCAATATGAATATGGTGATGAACCTTTTATGCCTTTACATTCAGTTTGTAAAATGTTCAAAGCAAAAACTCGTTGTTTAATACAATGGTATAAAGACCATGGAATTATAAATGCTATAAAGCAAATTGCCCAAGAAGAGAAACAATCTCAAACAGAAATCCAAAAGTTTATTGAAACATTTGAAGAAATTGATAAACGTTCACAAATAGAAGAATAAATAATATTTTGTCCATATATTATTTAAGCTTGAATTAAGATATAGTCAGACTTGCGGTGAAAGCCGCAAGAGTAATTGTTTATCCTGGTACTAGAGATGAGAAACTTCTTGATTCTCAAATTGGTAATTTATTAAGTAGTAAATTAGGCAGTAAATTTGAAGTTGAAGAATTAATTGCTGAAGAAAGATTAGTTCTTCTGCCTCTTTCCGATATAAGAGGTTATGACACTAGTGGAATGCACGCGGGCATTTATATTTCAGAAGCTCAAAACTTAGATACTGAATTAATGAAACTTACCCTTCAACGCATAGGTGAAGATAGTGTTTGTATCATTGATGGTGATTATAATGCACAAGTAGATATGGTCGAATATGCTGGTGCAAATAATGGTATGAAACGAGTTTCTAAATTGTTTAAAGGGCAAGATTTTTATGGAGAAGTTGCTCTTCAAAATATCTACCGCTCTAAAATTGCATTAATTGCTCAAAATTTATAACAATAAAAGGGTAAGGAAAAAAAATCCTTACCCTTTTTTATAAAGGAGAATAATTAGAATGAACTTTACAAGAAATTTAAAAATGGGCATGTCAGGCAATGATGTACTTTATATAAAAAAGAAATTATTTGATTTAGGCTATTTTGCAAAAAATGTTAAACAAATAACAAGCAAAGCCTTTCGTAAAGACACCTATAATGCTGTAATCTTTTTTCAAGGTCGTAATCAAGATAAATATGGCCGCAATTTAAAAGCTGATGGCATTATTGGTCAATTAACTTGGGATGCTATTGAAAAAGTGCATAAACAAGAAATAACTATAAAACCTGATGAACCAATAGACAATAACATATTAAAAAAAATAGATTCTTATACTCATATTTCTAGAGTTAAACGTGAAAAAATTAAAGCTGATTTGCGTGGGGTGAGTGAATTGCGCCAACAAATTTGCATAGAAATATTAAATTATGCATATGATCAAGACGTACCCGGAAATGTCCGCGCACTTTATATGATTGGAGCTAATTTATATAATAAAGATTTAAGACTTAATATTCCAACAGAATCAGATATAAGGTCATAGGCTGAGTCTCGCCCAACATATTATAATAATGGACGTATGGAATGGATGGTTGAATAGGTAAAGCGCAATCCCAACATTCCTTCTTCTGATTGTTCAGGCATGGAAGTAGGCTATATGCGCAAACATAAATTAGTTTCTAACAGTTTTGATACTACTGCAAATAATCTCTGTTTAAAATCTACTTATTCTACAAAAATCACTCGCGCACAACTATAGCCGGGAGATTGGGTTGGTAAAAATGGACATATTGGCACTTATGTTGGTGGTGGCTTTGTTGTAGAATTTTATGGTGGTGCTTTTGGATGCCAGTTAACCAATGTGGATAATCGTATTGGTTGGAATTTTGTAACCAAAAAGAAAGAACGCGGTGGAGCTTGGACTAGATTCCGTCGCCCTAAAGCATATTAATTATGAAAAAGAATAAGAAAAATACTGAGTTTTCAAAAAAACTCTTAATCCAAGAATCTATACTAATATGGATCACCACTTTAACATTTTTAGTCCTTGCAGTTTTTTGTATTTTGCGTGATTATATTGGAGAATTGCCTTGGCTCACTGCGATGATTGCTTTCCCTTGGGCCGCTTATGGTGTAAGCCAAGCTTGGTATTATAAAAAAAGTTTAGGCGAAAACACTAAAGATGGCATCACTTTTGAAAATATGCTCCAAGAGTGGAAAGCAAAACAGAGTGCGGCAAGTGCGGAATTTGATGAAAGCGCGGAAGAGTCTGATGAATGATTGATTAAATAATTTTGGCCAAGAACGTTTTGTTCTTGGCTTTATTTTATTATATTTTTGCGGGAAAGTCAACTGCTGGCGCTTTAAATCGGAATCACCATTTGCAAATATGAATAAAATATTATATAATATATATTAATATATATAATAATAATTATATTTTATATATAATTTGGTCAAAGAAAATTTAGTAAGATTATAGAGAAAGTTATAAATATATATGAAAATTGACAATAAGAATAAAATTTGTTATAATTATTATAGAAAAAATAGAAAGGGAAAATATATAAATGTCTAATGTGGATTATGGCATAAAAGATGTTAAAACCCTTGAAGGCATAGAAGCTATTCGATTAAGAAGTGGTATGTATATTGGTAGTGTTGGGCCGGAAGGTGTAAGACATATTACTCTTGAAATAATTTCTAATGCTATTGATGAATATCTTGCGGGAGCATGTTCCATTTGTAAAATTACTGTTTCTAATGATGATATTGTTACAGTAGAAGATAATGGACGTGGTATTCCTTTTGGTAAAGCCGAAGACGGTTCAGAGGTATTGGTAAATATATTTACTAAACTTCATACTGGCGCAAAATTTGATGCGGCAGGCAAAACGGGCTACAATACCTCAGGAGGTATGAACGGAATTGGTGCTAAAGCGACAAACGCACTTAGCTCAATATTTCAGGTAACTTCGGTTAGAGGCGGTCGTCAAGCTCAAGCCGCTTTTAAACAAGGAATACTTCAGAATTATAAAGAAACTAATTATAAAAATAAATCAGATCATTTTACTATAATTAAGTTTAAACCCGATGAAAAAATATTTAAAGAAGGAATAGAACTTGATTACAATCTTTTGAGAAAACAACTCCAAGAATTGGCCTATTTGTCCCCTGGATTAGTTTTTGAGTTTCAATATAAAGACAAAGAAACTGAAACGATAACCTCTCAAAAAGGTATCCTTGATTATATTGAAGCTTTAAATAAAAATAAAGAAGCTTTAACTTCAATTTTTTATACTGAGACCATTGAAGATAGAATTGGTGTAAAAATTGCAATGTTGTATAATAATACTTATGTAGATACTTATAAACTTTATACCAATTCAATTCCTAATAGCGGTGGTACACATCTCACGGGTTTTAGAACTGCACTTACACAATCTGTAAATGATTATGCTCGTTCTAATAATCTATTAAAAGAAAAAGATAGTAATATAACTGGCGATGAGTTGAAAGAAGGTCTTGTATTAGTCCTTTCTTTTATTATGCCGGATCCAGTATTCTCAGGACAAACAAAGGATGTTCTTAGCTCAACTGAAGCCCGCACAATTGTTCAACGTCTTGTGACAAAAGATCTGCGAACTTGGCTTGATAGTCACCCTAAGGATGCAAAGGCAATTATTGATAAGGCACTTTTGGCTCGTAAAGCCAGAGAAAATGCAAAAAAAGCTAAGGATGCAGCTCGCAACATTGAAGGCAAGAAAAAGGGAAAGACTTTTTTAAATCTCCCCACTAAACTTGTTGACTGTTGGAGTAAAAATCGCGCGGAATGTGAACTTTTTATTTCAGAAGGTGACAGCGCTGCGAGTGGATTGGTTGGTGCTAGGAATGCTGAGTTTCAGGCCATATTCCCAATACGCGGAAAAATTATTAGTGCAAGAAAATGTACTTCTGAAAAACTTTTAACGAATCAAGAAGTTGTAAATATAATAAAAGCTTTGGGTTTGGATTTTGATGCAAAAAAGACCAAAATGATTTATGATGAGCGTAAACTCAGATATGGTAAAATCATGATGGCAGCAGATGCTAATTAAAAGATTGGCTGTGTAATACTTTTCAAGTTGACCACTTGGGTTTTGGACTAATGTTCAAAGCTAACGAGGAACCCTAAACTTAAATATTAAGCATGGGAATCTCGTGGGAAGCTGCGCAAAGCGCAGAACCTGTATCGACTAGTCTCGAATCGGAGACGTAGGGTTGCTAATTGGTACGCAATTCGAAATGGTATCCTTGATATTTTTATCAAGTAAGAAATAGTCAGTGCTAATGGAAACATTAGATTATCACGGATCCTGATGGCGAGGCCATCAAGAATCTTCTACTCACGCTGTTCTGGGAACTTTGCCCTGAACTTGTTATAAATGGTCATATATATGCAACAGTTCCTCCTCTTTTTAGAGTTACAACTAAGAAGAATGAATATATCTATCTTAGAGATAATAATGAGTTAGAAGAATATAAAAAGAAACATGCAAATGAAAAATATTTAATTAATCGAAATAAAGGATTAGGAGAACAAGATTCACATGAATTAGGTGAATGTCTACTTGAACCTGCAACTCGTAATGTTCAGCAAATAACAGTGAAAGATGCTATAGAAACTGAAAAACTTTTTGAAACTTTCATGGGGCCAAGCACTCAGCCGCGCAAAGAATATATATTAAAATATAGTGAGGAAGCAAACGATGTCTATTGATATTACAAAAGAATTGCATCAAAATTTTATAGATTTTGCATATGAAGCTAATAGTCAGCGTGCTTTTCCTGATGCGCGAGATGGTTTAAAGCCCGGGCAGCGGGCATGTCTTTGGGAATTTTATACCAAAGGATATTCTTCAACAAAACCTCATGTAAAGAGTGCTAAGGTTGCTGGTGGAGTAATAGCTGACTGGTGGCCTCACGGAGATCAAGCTATATATGACACATTTGTGAGGATGAGTCAGCCATGGATTAATAACATTCCAGAAGTAGATTTTCATGGGTCAAACGGTAATCAAGTTATTGGCCCAGAAGCTGCCTCTTCACGATATACTGAAGCTAGGCTTAATGCCGCTATTGAGCAAGGTATGTTTGAGGGCATCAAGAAGAAAAATGTTCCTATGATACTTAATTTCTCAGAAGATAAAGAGTGGCCAGAAGTACTTCCCGCAGTATTACCCCGATTATTGATTAATGGTTCTCAGGGCATTGGTGTTGCTGTAGCTAATCACTGGTCATTATTTAATCTGAAAGAAACCGTTGAACTTATTAACAAGTATGTTTCTTCTGGAATTTTGGATACTGAAAATTATTATCCTGATTATCCAACAGGTGGGATAATAATTAATAAAAAAGACATTCCAGTAATTTATTCAACTGGTAAAGGAAAAGTTGTTATTCGCGCAAAAACTGAAATAAAAGGAAATAATATTCTTGTATCAGAACTTCCTTATCAAACTTATGTTGAACCTTTGATTACAAAAATTAAAGAACTTGTTGAAAAGGAAGAAATTACTGGTATCGAGGACATTATTAACAAAAGTGATAAAAAACATCTGCTTATAGAAATACAATGTTCTAAGGCGCCTTTGACAATTTTAAATAAGCTTTTTGCGACAACTGATTTACAGAAAAGTTTTAGTATTAATCAATATGCACTTGTAAGTAAAACGCCCAAGCTTTTGAATCTTAAGCAATATCTTGATTTATATATAGAACATAATTTGCTTTGTATAAAACGAGAAAATGAATTTGAAATTGCAAAAGCAAAAGAGCGTAAAGAAATTGTTGAAGGTCTTGTTAAAGCACTTGAAGATATTGATAATATAATTATACTCATTAAGAAGTCTGATAGTAGTGCTGATGCGCAAAGTAAACTTGAACAAAAATATCAATTTACTCCTAATCAGAGCAAAGCTATTGTTTCTATGCGTCTTGGCACCCTTGCGCGACTTGAAGCAATAGAACTTAATCAAGAGCTTAAAGATTTGATTAGTAATATTGAAAAATATGAAAAGATTATTCAAAATACTGATGAGCAAAAATCAATCTTTTTATCTCGACTTCAAAAATTGGCTGATAAATTTGGCTCTCCAAGAAAAACTAAAGTTGAACAACTTGAGATTCCAGTAGAAGAAAAAGAAATAGCTTATGTTGAACCAGAAAAATGTGTTGTAGTAATGACTGAAGCTGGAACAATTAAGCGTATTCCCGCCTCTTCCTTTAAAGCACAGCGCCGCAATGGCAAGGGTCTAAAAACGCAAGCTGAAGTAACTAGCGCAGTTATTAGAACCAATACGATTGATTCTCTTATGATTTTTACTAATCAAGGTAGAATGTATCGATTGCTGGTTAATGATATTCCAGTAGGAACAAATACTTCCGCAGGCCAAGCTATAAAATCTCTTGTAGCAATGGAACCGAATGAAGAGCCTGCGATAATGTATTCAATTTATCGTGACACTGAAGCCAAATATGTTTTCTTCACAACTAAAAATGGTACAGTAAAAAAGACTGAATTGAATGAATATATTAAAACTAAGAAGAAGAGCGGTATCGGCGCAATTAGTTTGCGTGATGGCGATGAACTGGTATCTGTAACTTTGATTAAAGATGAGCCTATTAGTCTTATTACTGCTAATGGATATATGCTTAATTTTAAATCAGAGGAAGTTGCGCCCACTTCTCGTATGACTATTGGAGTTAAGGGCATTAACTTATCAGCAGGAGATTATGTTGTTGCAGGCATGGCAATACGTGATATGAATGATAATATTGCAGTATTTGCAGAACACGGACTTGGTAAGCGTATACATAAAGATGCTATGATTTTTGGGACTCGTGGAACTAAAGGTTTGATTTGTTATAAGCCTACTGTTTCTTCAGGGAAATTGGTTGCGGCAGCGCTTGTTTCTGATGAAGATAATATATTAATCATAGGAGATAAAACCTCAATATGTATTGCAGGAAATGAGATTCCTATTGTAAGTAAAACTTCTATCGGTAATATATTAATCAAAGGAAAAATAATATCTGTAACTAAAGTATAAAATATTGCTTTTATGTAAAAAATATTATATAATATTATTGTAATAAAAAAGAGGAGTTGAAAATATAAAAAATGCAAGATTTAATTAATCGATTAAATGAAGCTACCAAAGCTTATGATGCTGGTAGTCCTATTATGTCTGATGCAGAATGGGATAAGCTATATTTTCAACTCCAGAAAATGGAAAATGAGTCAGGTATAATTTTGCCTGACTCACCCACTCATTCTATATATTATCAAAACATAACTCCTCTTAAAAAAGTAACCCATAATCATCCTATGCTTTCTTTGGAAAAAACTAAGAATACAGATGAAATAATAAAATTCTGCGGCAAAAAAGATATATTGGTGATGAATAAATTAGATGGTCTAACTTGTTCTTTGCGATATATGGATGGTAGACTTGTTTCCGCAGAAACAAGGGGCAATGGGTTAATTGGTGAAGATATCCTTCACAATGCTTTAGTTATCTCGTCAATTCCAAAATCTATTGGTTATACAGAAGAGCTTATCGTTGATGGAGAAATCATTATTAAATATGACGATTTTGTGAATTTTCAGGATGATTATAAAAATCCACGAAATTTTGCCGCAGGTAGTATTAGGTTACTTGACAGTCAAGAGTGTGCAAAGCGTAAATTGACTTTTATTGTTTGGGAAGTTATAAAAGGTTTTGAGAATATTAATAGTTTGTCTAAAAGATTAGTAGCTATTAAAAATTTAGGCTTTACAATTGTTCCTAATGTACTAATGGCTAGTGAGCTTAATATGTATGATGAGTGTTCTGCTTTATTACAAAAAATAGCGAAAGCTAAATCATATCCAACAGATGGATTAGTATTTAAATTTGACGATATATCTTATGGGCAGTCTTTGGGTTCCACGGCGCATCATAACAATAATGCAATGGCGTTTAAATTTTATGATGATGTTTACCCAACTACTTTGATCGATATAGACTGGACAATGGGGCGATCGGGTCAACTTACTCCGGTTGCAGTGTTCGAACCCGTAGAGATTGAAGGAACTGAGGTTACACGCGCAAGTCTTCACAATCTTAGTGTAATGATTGATACTTTAGGTGGAGCATGGAAAGGTAGACCTATACAGGTTTATAAAGCAAATCTAATTATACCTCAAATTATGAAAGATAATTTAGACATTGAAAAGCCTGCGGAAGTACCTTTTATTGAATTGCCAACTATTTGCCCCATTTGTGGCAAGTCGCTTAAAAATACTGGCGATAATTTGATTTGTGAAAATCCTAATTGTGAAGGTCAGTTAATTAATAGACTTGATCATTTTTGCGGCAAAAAAGGTTTAGATATAAAGGGTCTATCAAAGGCAACTCTGGATAAATTGCTTAATTGGAATTGGGTTAATTCATTTGTTGATATTTTTAATTTAAAAGAACATCGAAATGAATGGATAAAGAAGCCAGGATTTGGCGAAAAATCTGTAGATAATATACTGGCCGCGATAGATAAAGCGAAAATTACTTCTTTGGAAAAGTTTATTGCTGCTATTGGAATACCTCTTATTGGACATACTGTATCAAAAGAATTGGTTAAGTATATAGAATCATATTCTGATTTTAGGGATAAAATACAGAATCATTTTGATTTTTCTATAATTAATGGATTTGCAGAAAATAAAACTGCAAATCTGTTAAGTTTTAATTATGAAGAAGCTGATAAAGTTGCATCTTTATTGACTTTTAATGATCAAGAAAAAATTCAAAAAGAAAATAACAATTCATTAAAAGATATGGTAATAGTTATTACTGGTTCTTTAAATGCTTTTAAAAATCGTGATGTACTTCAGCAAGCTATTGAGGAACATGGCGGTAAAGTAACTGGAAGTATTAGTAAAAAAACTTCCATATTGATTAATAATGATATAAATTCTACATCAAGTAAAAATAATACTGCAAAGAAACTTGGAGTTCCTATTTTGACGGAAAAAGAATTTATTGAAAAATATTTGAATTTTTGAAAAAAATAAGATATAATTATACTTGTAAAAATTAAGGAAAAAGAATTTAATGAAACAAAAAGAACTCAAGAATTTTGCTAAACAAATTGTTGAAGCGGAAAAAATTATTAAGGCTAATGAAGATAAACAGAAAGTTTATTAGGCATAGCAAAAGGTAATGGATATTACCAATCGCCTTGACTCCTTAGATGATATATTACTTCTTGATGAATTAGTTCAAGAAATAATGGATAAAAATTCTTGACAAATTAAAATTTTTTTGATATAATTATTACACAAGCTAAAAAATGCTTAACAAATAAAATAAAATAAAAATTATAATATTTAGGAGAATTTAATTATTATGGCAATGAAAGAAAATAGCCGCAAGGTCCTCGATTATCTCAAGAGTGTAAATGGTCAGAATGTTACTTCTGCTGATGTAGCTGAAGCTCTCGGTTTTGAAAAGCGTTCTGTGGATGGTATTTTTACCAGTGCTATACAGCGCAAGGGTCTGGGTATTCGTACTCCCGCAGAGATTGAGCTTGAGGATGGCACACATCGAAGCGTAAAATTTCTTAGTCTGACTGCAGCGGGTATGGCTTTTGATCCCGATGCCGAGGATGCTGAATAATTTTTTCTGGACAAAACTGTAAAGTTCGTCTTTTGAAAGTTTAAAATAATAATGAGGGAGAAAAATTTTCTTCCTCATTATTTATATATGAGGTAATTATAAAATGGCTAAAACAAAAGACGAAGATTTTATAGCAAAAAAATTTAATCACTTAACAGTTTTATCAAGAGGGCCGTATTATGTTAGTCCTTCGGGACATCGCCAATCTTAGTGGTGGTGTCAATGTGACTGTTCAGAAAAAAATATTATTTTAGTAAGATAGAGTAATTTAATTTCTGGAAATACAAAATCGTGCGGCTGTCAAAATCAAGAAAGTAGAATAAAAAATTTAAAAAAAGCTCATATTAAAAATGCTCTAGATTTAACAGGCCAAATTTTTGGTGAACTAACTGCATTGCATCCAACAGAAAAAAGAAATAATAATAGTGTGGTATGGGAATGTAGATGCTCTTGCGGAAAAATTCATTATGTTTCTGCACATGATTTAAAACATCATAGAATTGAATCGTGTGGGCATTCTTTTGATTCTAAAGGGGTGCGAAAAATTAAAAAAATTTTAACAGAAAATAATATACCTTTTGAAACTGAAAAAGTTTTTAAAGAATGTAATTATGAAGATACTTTATAGCATCCTCGTTTTGATTTTTTTATTAATAATGAATTTTTATTAGAATATGATGGAATATAGCATTTTAAAGAATGTGATCAAAATTTCTTTAGAGATACTTTAGAGCAGCGATAGAAAAAAGATGCTTTTAAAAATGCTTGGTGTAAAGAACATGGTTATGTTTTAAAGCGTATTCCTTATACAGAAATTGATAATATAACTTTATCATCTATTATGGGAGATAATTTTTTAATATGACACCTTTTTTATTTTGTATATTAGGATTATTTCTTGGTGGGTTAATTATTTATCTTATACTGTCACCAAAAGTCCAAAAGACTTAGCAGTATAATTCAGATATTGAAAAATTAAATAATGATTTATCAACTAAGAAATAGATTCTAGAAAATAATATAAAAGAACTTTAGATTGATGTGACTTCACTTCAAACAAGAAAGAAAGAAATTGAGTTAAGCATTTCTTCTTTGGAGCAACAAGCTACTCAATCTGGAGAAGTATTTTTAAAACAACAATTACAACTTGCAAAAGAAAAATTAGATAATACTACTCGAATTTTAGAAAAAGCTTATCAAGATGCTGAAGAAGAGTACAAAAAAGAATATTTAGAAACTTTAAAAAATTATTCTAAAGAATTTCTGGATCTTGAAGAAAGCAATCAAAAAAAGCTTTTAGAACTATAGGTTCAAGTAGCGGAATACCAAGCTAAGGCGACTGCAGCAGCCGAAGCTGCAAAGCGTGAAGAAGAGAAACGATTAAACATAAATTTTTATCGTTGTATGCTTACTCCAATAGACATAGAAGAAATCACGGCAATACGTTCAGTAGCACATTTATTACGCGACCCCGAACCTATTAATAAAGTAATTTGGAAAGTTTATTATGAAAAACCTTATACTGATTTAATAGGGCGAGTAATTGGCTCAGGTGTTCATTGCGGCATTTATAAAATTACTAATATTGAAAATCAAAAGTGTTATATCGGCCAGGCGGCCAACCTAGCTGAAAGATGGCGACAGCACATTAAACGCGGTATAGGGGCTGAACCCGCCACGCGCAATAAGCTGTATCCCGCAATGCAAGAAATTGGAGTAGAAAACTTTACTTTTGAAGTAATTGAGGAATGTGAACGTTCACTTTTGGATGAACGAGAAGATTATTGGCAAGATTTTTATAAAGCAAAAGAATTTGGATATAGTATAAAATAATATGAAATTTGAAAATATACATATATATAATTTTAGTGGCGCTTTGCATGGAATGAGAAATCCTAAAAATTCATGGGATAAAAGTGATAGCGAGTGGGGTATATGCACAAGTAGTCAGCGTAATGATATATTAGATAAAATGATTGCGCTATATCATGAAGCTGAACTTTCAATGGCTAATCAAAAAATTATTAGTCAATGGCGAAAAGACTATGCGCATGATATTTTTATTGAAGATAATGGATTGGGTATGTATCTCTATCAAATTATTGGGCCTAATGATATGAAATTGGCACAAACTTTAATAAAGGCTGGTTCTGAACATCGAAAATTTTTAAGGCAAATAATAGTAACAGTTGATATTACAGCTCCTCTTTATTTTTTCAAGGAACTTGATACTTATAAGATAGGAACGACCGCAAATTCAACTTCAACAATGCATAAACTTACAAGTAAACCAATAACTTTAGATTGTTTTGAAATTGATGATTATTGTTCTGAAGTAATGAATGAAATCGAAACTGGTTTAAACGAGCCAGCGACAAAAACTATCATTGATATTTGTGAATCATTGCGTCAAAAATACCTTGAAACCAAAGATAAAAAGTATTGGAAAGAACTTGTACGCTGGCTACCAGAAAGTTGGTTGCAAACGCGCACTGTTACTATGTCTTATGAAAATCTGATAAATATTTATCATCAAAGAAAAAATCATAAACTCAATGAATGGTCTGGCATTGACGATCCTAACAATGATAATTTTATACAGTTTATACGTCAATTGCCATATGCTTCTGACTTGATTCTTTTGGAGAGTTGATTTTTTTATTAAAATAAAGTATAATATATATATCAAATGTGAAAAGGAAATAAAAAATGTCTAAAAAAAGTGAATTTCTAAAATTTCTAAATGAACTATTGGTAACTGCTCCAGAAGAAACAATAAATAAAATGAGTGATGATGTAAAAAATTATATTGAGTTTTTGACTAAAGAAAACGATATTGAAAAGCCTCTTTTCACAGAAAATGGAAAAAAGATTCTCGTTTATATGCGAGAAAATCAAAATATACCTCTTATGAAAGCGCGCGATATTGCGGAAGGCATGGAAATTTCTTCTAAAACAGTATCTGGCGCAATTCGTAAGTTGGTTAGTGATGGATATGTAGAAAAGGTAGGCCAAGATCCTACAGTTTATACTTTAACAGAGAATGGAAAAAATATTGAAATAGGAGAATAAAAATTAAATTATGGCTAAGAAAATGACTAATATATCGCACATTGAGGGCTACCTTTATCAGCATGATCTTGCGCTCAAGACTGTCGCCAATAAGGAATCTAAGAATTATGGTACGGAATTTATTTCCGGTACAATAGATATAGCTACAAATGATACAATGACTAATATAGTTCAGATTCATTTTACTTTTGTAACTCCTACTACTTCTACTGGTAAATCCAATGCCACTTATAATATGCTGAAAAATATTTTGGATGGTAAGATTGGTACTTATATGCAGGATGGCAAGGATGGCGCCGGAAAGCTGAGTGTGGATTCTGCCATTGCACTTAATGAATTTTATACCGATAGAAATGGTAAGGAAGAGCTTGTTAGTGTAAAGCGCAATGAGGGCGGTTTTGTTCATAATGCAGATTTCCTGAATGATAATGAGGAAAAGCGTGCAACTTTCAGGGAGGATATGATAATTACTAATGTTACTCATGTTGATCCTGATGAGGAGCGTCAGATACCTGAGCATTGTCTTGTAAAGGGTTATATATTTAACTTTAGAAATTCTATCATGCCCGTTGAGTTTACTTGTAAGCATCCTGATGGTATAACTTACTTTGAAGGACTTGAACTTCCTATATTTACTCTTGTGGAAGGTAAGCAGGTTTCTGAGGTTATAATACGCACCATTGTTGAGCAGAGTGCCTTTGGCGAGGACAGTGTGCGCGAAGTAAGGTCTTCTCGCAAGGGTTTTGAAATAACTCGTGCTAATCCTCAGCCTTATGATTGGGATAGTGAGGAAACCATTACTGTTGCTGAGATTAAAGAATTCTTGGCTCAGCGTGAAACTGATCTTGCGACTATGAAACGTCGTAGTGATGAATGGAAGGCTCAGCAGAATACCAATAAAGCTCCTATAACTAATAATGGTGGATTTAATTTTTAATAAGGGGATAAAATAATTATGGGATTGAAAGATATTAAGCCACATCAGGTTAGTCGAAATCTAAAGGGGTATTCTGTATTCTTTTATGGAGAGCCAAAAAGTGGTAAAACAACTATTGCCACTAAGTTCCCGCGAGCATTGCTCTTAGCGTTTGAAAAGGGTTATAACGCACTTCCTGGAGTTATGGCCCAGCCCATAAATAGTTGGGGTGACTTCAAGAAAGCGCTCACAGAGTTGAGAGATCCTGAAGTGCAAGAAATGTTTGAAACGGTTATAGTAGATACAGCAGATATTGCTTATAGCTACTGCGAAAAGTACATTTGCAGTCGTGAGAGCGACCAAAAGAATACATATGAAACTGTTGCTGATATACCTTACGGTAAAATCTTTGCCGCTTATTAATGGTAACATTAATTAGAAAATCGTAGTAAAAAACTGGAACCCTGAAATGGGAATCAGAGCGGAAGGTCAGGTTTAAAAGCCTTACCACGCACAACGCATAGAAAAATTAAACATTAGAGGAGGATTGCCTCGGCATGGGGAAATCAATAAAATTAACATTAGAGCAGGAACAACAGATAATTTATAATTATACTGTTTTAAAACAGGGCCAAAAAAAAGCGGGAGCTTTTATTCCGGTAAGTGATCATATTGTTAAAAAAGTTTTAAATAAATACAATATTCCTATTAAAACTCTTCAAGAAACTAATGCCAATAAATATTATATTAATCATGACTTTTTTAAAGTACAAAATGAAGATATGGCTTATTGGTTAGGAATTTTAGGTTCTGACGGTTGTATTAGTTCTATGGAAAATCAAATTTATATAGAATTGCAACGACAAGATAAAGAACTTTTAGAAAAATTAAATGCAATTATAGAGAATCAGCGCCCCGTTAAAGATTATGAAACCGCTCGAGGTTATGAAAACAGTAAATTATATTTTTATTCTAAAGAAATAAAAAATGATTTAGCTCAATATCATATAATACCTAATAAAACTTATAATCCAGAGTATCGTTTTCCAGAAAAATTAAAGTTTCAATATATTAAAGACTATATTAGAGGATTATTTGATGGAGATGGAAGTATTAAACAAGGGACTTCAATTACTTGGCAAGTTGATACAGGTTCTTATGATATTGCAAAAAAAATTGTTGAATTTTTTACAAAATATGATATTGAATTACAAATTTCTTTTTTGTCTAAAAAAAATGTAACTATATATAGAGTATATGGCTATACTAAACAAAAAATTCAAAAAATTTATAATTTACTTTATAATACACAGTCAACGCTTTATCTAAAACGAAAAAAAGAAAAATTTGAAGAACTCCTTAAATGATATAGTTTTCCACGAGACTACGACATCTTATGCATTAAGATGAAAAGATATGCTGAACTTATACGAATAAAAAGTATAAGAACTAAAAGATAAAAAGCTTTTAGGATAACAAAATTGAAAGGTTATACAATGGCGCAGGATGAATTTGACACATGCATCCGCAAAATTCTTCAGTTGAATTATGGCCTTGTTCTTATCAGCCATTCAACTGAAAAAACTTTTACCAATGAAAAGGGCCAAGAGGTATCAAAGATAGTGCCTACTCTTGACAAGCGCGCTCGTCTTGTTTGTGAGAGAACTTGTGATATAATAGGCTATTCTCGTGCTATTGATACTGATGATGGTAATAAGACCATTCTATTTATGCGTGGTACTCCTCGCTTTGTTGCGGGTAGTCGCTTCCGCTTTACTCCTGATTTTATTGAGTTTTCTTATGATAACTTGGTAAATGCAATTGCGGAAGCTATAGACAAGGAAGCTGCAGCTTCAAATGGCACTCTTGTTACTGATGAAAAGACTCAGGTAGTAAGTCAGGAAGAGACTTATGATTTTGAAGCTCTTATGAAAGAGTTCCAAGATTTAGTTGGTATTTTGATGCAGAAAGATCAGGGCAATGCCATAAAGATTACTCAGATTGTTGATAAGCATCTGGGTAAGGGTAAGAAGGTTGGCGATTGTACTGCTGAGCAGGCCGCAATTATTGACCTTATAGTTCATGATATAAAGGCTCTGAATAAGTAAATAAATATAAACCCGAAGTATCTTGTACTTCGGGTTGATTTTTATTTAAAAATATAGTATAATATATATAGAAAAAATGTCGAAAAGGAGGGAGAAGAAAATCGCACATCAAGTTCTTTGTTTTTATTGCAATAAAAATTTTGACAGAGATAAAGAGGAATATGTTCAAATCCGCTCACGAAGATATGCTCATGCAGCTTGTTATTTAAGAGAGCGAGAAAAAAAACAAGACAAAACTCCCCCATTAGAAATTATTGACCCATTAGATAAAGTTGAATGTGCTTATTGCCATCAACAAATGTCCAAAAGTAAGGATGATGTAGTTAAAATTTCTGAGCGCAGATATGCGCATAAACATTGTGCGGAAATTGAGTCAAAGCGAGAATTAACTGATAAAGAAAAATTAGAGCGATATATAATGCAAATGTTTAATACTGACTATGTGCCACCGCGTATTAGAAAGCAAATTGACAAATATATAGCAGAATTTAATTATACTTATTCTGGCATTTTAAAATCTTTGCAGTATTTTTATGAAGTTAAAAATGGCGATATAACAAAAGCAGGAGAAAGTATTGGTATTGTTCCATATGTTTATCAACAAGCTTATGAATATTATTACAATATTTGGCTCGCGCATCAAAAGAATGAAACAAAAATAATTGAAATTTATCAGCCAAAAGTAATAGAAGTAGTAATTGAAAGACCTGAACGAAAAATTAAAAAAAGAAAATTATTTTCTTTTTTAGATGAGGAAGAAAAAATGAATGGCAAGTAAGTATGTTGATGCAGTAAGTATTATGCAGGTCATTGGTTGCGTTTTTAATAATCCTGCACTCTTGGATTTTACCGATAAATATACAATTACCGATAATGACTTTCCTGATGATTTTCATAAAATAGTTTTTGGTGCAATATATAAACTTCATGAATCTGGAGTTAATACAATTTCTCTGGAAACAATTAATGACTTTCTTGCGGGACGCCCTAAAAGTGAAGGTATTTTTAAACAACAAAAGGGTGAAGAATGGCTTTTAAGGGTTTCTGATACTTGTACTCCTGCGGCATTTGATTATTACTATAATAAGCTTAAAAAAATGTCATTGTTGCGGGCTTATGATAATTATGGTGTTGATGTAAAATTTATTTATGATCCGACTAATGTTTTAGATATAAAAAAGAAGCAAGCACAAGAAGAGAAGCTTGATAATTTGACTTTGGAAGATATTGCCAATGAAATCGATAAGCGAATAGATAATATTCGTATGGAGTATGTCGATGATGAATTTGGTGAAGCTTCACAAGCTGGAGACAATATTTTTGATTTAATTAACAATCTTAAAGAGCATCCTGAAGTAGGCGTGCCACTTTATGGCCCTTTAATTAATACTATTACTCGCGGAGCCAGACTTAAAAAATTTTATTTGCGCAGTGCTCCGACTGGAATAGGCAAGACTCGTAGCTTGATTGCAGATGCATGTTATATGTCTTGTAATAAGATTTATGATGAAAATTTTGGCTGGATTCGATGTGGCTCTTCTGAGCCTACTTTATATATTACCACAGAACAAGAGCTAGAAGAAGTGCAAACAATGATGTTAGCATTTATTTCTAATGTTAATGAAGAACATATTTTAAATGGTAAATATGAAGGTAATGAAGAAGAACGAGTTCTTGAAGCCGCAAAAATATTAAAAAATGCCCCATTATATATAGAAGAATTGCCAGATTTTTCATTGCAGGATATTGAAGATCGCATACGTCGGAACATACGTGATCATGATGTTAAGTATGTGTGCCATGACTATATTCACACAAGTATTAAGATTCTTGAAGAGATAACTCGTCGCAGTGGGGGAGTTAAACTCCGAGAAGATAATATCTTATTTATGTTGGCTATTCGTTTAAAAGATTTGTGTAATGAATATGGTATTTTTATTATATCAGCAACCCAATTAAATTCAAGTTACGTAGAATCTGAGACTCCTGATCAAAATCTTTTAAGAGGAGCTAAATCAATTGCAGATAAAATTGACGTAGGAATGATTATTCTTGGGGTTAAAGAAGATGATCTTACAGCATTAGAGCCTGTTCTTTCATCAAATCTTTTTGAACGTCCTACAATAAAAATTTCAATTTATAAAAATCGTCGTGGTCGATATAAAGGAATATATTTGTGGTGCAAAGCTGATTTAGGTTGTTGTCGCATTCAGCCTATGTTTGCCACCGGATACGATTATGAAATAATTAATATAGATGATACAAAAATAATAATAGATGAGCCAAGTGCTTTTTAAAGAAAGGAAATAAAACAATGAAGGGCTATATGACAACTGGTAAACCTTTTGAATACATTATGTCCACTGAAATGGCAAAAGGAATTTTGAAAGATCGGCAAGGTGATGACAAGCGAGTTCCTAATCAGAAATTTCTTTGTGATTATGTAAATCGTGAATGTGGACTTATGGGAGTTTGTGTAAAAGTTATAGTGAAGTAAAATGTTAGTCTTTGATAAAAATGAAATAAAAGAATCTTTATCAACTGAAGACATTTATAATTTATTGCAAGAATGGGGAGGAGAGCCTGAATTTACATCATTTGGGATTATCTCTTCCACCATTTGCCACAACTTACCCGGTGAAGGTAGCCGCAAATTATATTTTTATGAAAATAGCGGATTATTTAAATGCTACACAGAATGTGATTCCACCTTTGATATATTTGAATTAGCTATTAAAGTTGCATTAATTCAGGCTAGTAAAACATTTGATTTAAATGATGCAGTTCGTTATATTGCCTATAAAATGGGATTAAGCGGGCGTGAAGAATCTTCTGAACAGACCGAAATCCCAGAAGATTGGAAATTCTTGGCTAATTATGATAGAATTAATGCAATTAAAATTAATAATAAAACCGCAATTGAATTAAAGCCTTATGATGAAAATATTTTGGCACATTTTAACTATGATATTAAACTAACTCCTTGGTTAAAAGAAAATATTTCACAAAAGGTATTAAAAGAATGCCGCATTGGTTTTTATCCAGGAGGCGATCAAATAACAATTCCACATTATGATATTAATGGAAAATTTATTGGTTTACGCGGTCGCGCAATGTGTAAAGATGAATGTGAAAGATATGGAAAATATCGTCCATTAAATATAAATAACATTCTTTACACTCATCCTCTTGGAATGAATCTTTATAATTTAAATTTAAGTAAAGAGAATATTAAGAACAGCAAAACCGCAATTGTATTTGAATCAGAAAAATCTTGTTTAAAAATGCGATCTTATTTTGGCCCTGAAAGCGATATTTCCGTGGCGTGCTGTGGCAGTAGTTTATCAGTGCATCAGATGGACTTGCTTTTGGATTTAGGGGTTAATGAAGTTATTATTGCATTTGATAGACAGTTTCAAGCAATTGGAGATATAGAATTTAAACATTTAACTACAAATTTAACTAAACTGTATAATAAATATAAAAATTTAACTTCTATTTCTTTTATTTTTGATAAAGAGATGATAACAAATTATAAAGATAGCCCAATTGATTGCGGCAAAGACATATTTTTACATTTATTAGATGAAAGGATTAGTTTATGAATTAATGGAATATCAATTAATATCACCAAGAAATAAAAAATATACTGCGATTGAACAAGTTTTAATTAATCGTGGTATTGCTCCTTAGAATATATCTCATTATTTATGTACAAGCGAAGAAGATAATTTAAATCCTTTGTCTATAATGAATATACATGAAGGTGCAGTTATGTTAATTT
This sequence comes from Clostridium sp., assembly GCA_022785265.1. Classification (GTDB taxonomy): domain Bacteria; phylum Bacillota; class Clostridia; order Clostridiales; family Clostridiaceae; genus Clostridium. Next base: position 108,508 of record JALFQD010000409.1, read on the forward strand.
AGCATATTATAAATAATGATTCAATATTTATAATAACGGATTCGGATTGTGATGGATATACATCTGCAGCTGCATTGATGAATTATTTAAATATGGTTTTTCCTTATTATACAGCACATCATGTTTCATATGCAATGCACAAAGGGAAACAGCATGGTATTAACTTAGATTACGTTCCAAAAGGAACTAAGTTAGTAATAATACCTGATGCTGGTAGTAATCAATATGAAGAACATAGAATATTAAAAGAACAAGGTATTGATGTTTTAGTTATTGATCATCATATTGCTGAAAAAGTATCTGAGTATGCTTGTGTAATCAATAATCAACTTTGTGATTATCCAACTAAGTCATTATCTGGTGTTGGTATGGTTTATAAATTTTGTTCTTATATTGATAGTTTAATGGGACAACATTTTGCAGAAGAACTTGCCGATCTGGTAGCTTTAGGTTTAGTGGCAGATATGGTTGATATTCGCGATCTTGAAACTCGCTACCTCATTACTAAGGGAATACAAAATATAAAAAATCCTTTTATAAAGGCCATGACTGAAAAACAAGAATATTCAATTTCTAAAGCTGGAGGTCTTTGCCCTTTTTCAATAGCTTTTTATATTGCGCCTTTAGTAAATGCAGTAACTCGCACTGGCACTCAAGAAGACAAAGAGCTTTTATTTAAAAGTATGTTAGATGCTTATGCCTATAAAAAAGTTTCTTCTACTAAGCGAGGTTGTAAAGGCCAAGAAGAAACAATTGTTGAACAAGCTGTGCGGATGTGTGGCAATGTTAAAAATCATCAGACTAAAATACAAGATGAATGCGTTGCCTTAATTGAAGACATTATTCAAGAAGAGCATTTATTAGATAACAAACTTTTAATTGTTCCTTTGGATAAAGAAACTGCAATGGATTCTAATTTGACTGGATTGATTGCAAATAAGTTAATGGCTAAATATCAACGCCCTGTTGCTATTTTAAATGAAAGGATTTCTCCAGAAGGAAAGATAACATATGAGGGTAGCGGCCGTGGCTATGATAAATCTAAATTAAAAGATTTCAGAGGATTTGTGAGAAATTCAAATCTTGCACTTTATGCCGAAGGCCATGAATCAGCTTTCGGATTAGGGTTTACTCAAGAAAACTTGCCGCAATTTATTCAATACTCTAATGAAGTTTTGAAGGATTTTGATTTTTCACCTTGTTATCTTGTTGATTTCATTTATAATGAAAATTTTATTGACTGTGAAGAGATTTTAGATATAGCTCGTTGGTATGACTTATGGGGTCAAAAAATGGGCGAACCATTAGTTTGTTTACAAAGAATAAAAGTCAATAAAAATAATATTGATTTAATGGCTAAAGGCACATTAAAAATTACAATAAATGATGATTTAACAGTTATTAAATTTGGTTCTAATGAAGAAGAATATACCAATCTTTGCCCTGAAGTTGGTTATCAAATAATTAACATTATCGGAAAATGCAGTTTTAATAATTATACTGACAAAGCGCAAATTAAATTAGTTGACTATGAAATTGTTGATAATATGAGGTATTATTTTTAAGATGGACACGAATAAAACTTTAACGGATTACATTTGGAAAGATGTAATCCCAACTGACATAGATACTCTAATCAATAAAAGCGCTGAGTACTTAGTTGCTCTTGGAATAGATTTAAATACTGCAACAGAAGCAATTTCAACAATGTGCAATAGAATGCAAGGTATTACCCCTAATGAAATTACTGAAATAACTAATAAGATCTTATTAAAAACAATGGAAAACATTGACTTCATTGGAGCGCAGACGACAAATCAAAAAGACTCTTTGGAAATTTTTGGGGTAAAAAGTCCAATATCAAACGAAGATATAATTTTAAATGATGAAATTTTTAAAACCGATTTAAAGGATTTAATATAAATGATATTAACAAAAAAACAAGAGGAAGGATTAAAGATTGCCGTAGCCCGATACAAGAATAATGAACCTTACACTTGTATCGCTGGCTACGCCTAACTGGAAGTGGTAAATCTACGCTTGTAACCTTCATTATTGCAGCGCTTGGGGTTGATCCTCATGAAGATGTAGCTTATGTCGCATTTACTGGTAAAGCCGCTACAGTGCTTGCGCAAAAGGGTTGCCCAAATGCCATTACCGCCCATAAACTCTTATATGATGCTTGTCAACAACCCGATGGAAGCTATATCTTTATTCCAAAAGAGGAATTGGATAAAGATTTTAAAGTAATCGTAGTTGATGAAGTTTCAATGTTACCTGTTGGAATGTGGAAACAGTTGCTAAGTCATCACGTATATGTCCTAGCTCTTGGGGATCCATTTCAGCTCCCGCCAATTTTAAAAAATGATGATAATCGTGTTTTAGAGCATCCTCATGTTTTTCTCAATGAAATAATGCGGCAAGCGCAAGAAAGTGAAATTATTCGCTTTTCAATGCATATTCGAGAAGGTAAAAGTGTTTCAAGCTATCGTGCTGATAATAAAGAAGTAATGATTTTATCACCTAAAGATTTATATAAAGATGTTTATTTATGGGCTGACCAAGTACTATGTGCAACAAATGATAAACGCATTGAAGTAAATAATTTATTTAGAGAATATAAAGGTTTTGGGGCAGAGCCTGAAATTGGAGATAAAATTATTGGCTTACATAATCGCTGGGAATTTTGCTCCAGAGATGGCAGAGATATGCCATTAACTAATGGGACTATTGGTACTATTACTTCTTTTAGAAAAAAATCAATTTGGTTACCACGATATGTTAGTTCCTTTCCTTATTTGTATATGTATACTAATATGGATGCCGAAGATGGCTCTATATTTAAAAATATACCAATAGATTATCTTTGTTTAAAAGAAGGTAAGCGTACTTTAACTGAAAAACAATTAATGATGATGAAGAGAAGCAAGAGGTTTCCTTACGGCCCTCCTTATGATTTTGCTTATGCTTATGCAATTACAGTACACAAGGCTCAAGGTAGCCAATGGTCTAAAGTGTTAGTAATTGAGGAGCGTTTTCCCTTTACGCGTGAAGAACATGCCAGATGGATTTATACCAGTTGTACGAGGGCAATAGATCGTTGTGTATTCGTTACAAAATATTAAATTGATATATAAAATATTATATGGTATAATACATATAGAAAGAAATGAAAGGAGGGAGAATAGTGAGTTCATATTTTAATTGTCATAATCACACTTGGTACTCTAATATTCGCTTACTTTGACTGTATAAATGACCCAAAGAAACTTATTGATAAAGCGATTGAACTAGGTCTTGAGGGAATAGCAATTACAGATCATGAATGTTTAAGTGCTCATATGGAAGTAAATCAATATGCAAAAAAAATCCATGAAAAATATCCTAATTTTAAAATTGCATTGGGAAATGAGATATATTTAGTTGATGAAAGAAAGTCTGGGCAAAAATATTATCATTTTATACTAATTGCAAAAGATTTATATGGACATCAAGGTTTGCATGAGCTTAGTTCAGCAGCTTGGTATGGTATGTATAATGACCGCAATATGGATAGAGTTCCTTTGTTAAAAAGTGAGCTTAAAGATATTATGCAAAAATATAAAGGCCATATAATTGCGACTACAGCTTGTATTGGCGGTGAATTATCAACTAAAGCTTTGGCGATGGTAAATGCCCAAAAAAAAGATGATATGGAAACCGCGACTCTTGCTTATCAAGATATATGCACTTTTATTCAATATTGTAAAGATATTTTTGGCGATGATTTTTATATTGAATGCGCTCCTTCTACTCAACAAGATCAAATAACAGTAAATCAAAAACTGTTTAAAATTGCACAAAATTATCACATTCCCATGGTTGTGGCGACAGACTCGCATTACTTGACTCGTATGGATCGTCCTATCCAAAAAGCTTATCTTAATTCAAAAGATGGTGATAGAGAAGTTGATTTATTTTATGAATTTACTTATCTAATGGATGAAAAAGAATGTCGAGAATTGCTAAATAAATCATTTAACAATGATGAAATAATTAATTGGATTTTTCAAAATACTTTAAAAATTAAAGATAAAATTCAAGATTACTCATTAGAAAAAGTTCAAAGCATTCCAAAAGTAGAAGTGGTACTTTATCCTCAAAGAAATCAATGTGAAGAATATCCTATTTTGCATCAGCTCTTTATGAGTGAAAATCCGCAAGAAAGAGCTTGGGTAAATGAATGTGTTATGGCAATGCATGAAAAAAAATTAACTGATAAGATTTATTATGAAAGGCTTGAAACAGAAGCTAACGTAATTTTGACTATTGGAAATAAATTGCACGATTGCCTTTTCGCATATTTTAATACTTTTAAACATTATATTGATTTATTTTGGGAATGCGGATCAATTGTTGGCCCTGGCCGAGGTAGCGCTACGGGTTTTCTATCGAATTATTTATTAGGTATCACTCAGCTTGAGCCCGTAAGATGGAGTCTGCAGTATTGGCGGTTTCTGAACCTCGAGAGAGTCGAACTTCCGGACATAGATATAGATTTAGCCCCCTCGCGCCGACCAGCTATCTTCGAGGCGATTCGTAAGGAGCGTGGAGAATACGGTTTAGTTCAAGTTGCGGCCTTCGGTACTGAGGGTACAAAATCTGCAATCCTAACTGCGTGCCGTGGCTATCGTACTGAAGATTTTCCTGAAGGTATTGATGTTGACACAGCTCAGTATATGAGTTCGCTTATACCTCAGCATCGAGGATTTTTATGGCCCTTAAAAGATGTTATTTATGGCAATCCCGAAGAGGACAGAGCCCCAGTAAAACCCTTCATTCATGAGGTAGAACAATACCCAGGTCTTTTAGATATTATGCTTAATATAGAAGGTGTAGTAAATAAAAGAACCATTCATGCTTCTGGTGTTATTCTTTATGATAAAGATCATATTTTTGAAACTGCAAGTATAATGCGCGCGCCCAGTGGTGAATTGATTACATGTTACGATCTTCATCGGGCCGAAAGTGCCGGTGACGTTAAGTATGACTTCCTCGCAACTGAAGCTTGCGATAAAATCATCCAGTGCTACAATCTTCTGAGTAAGTACAATGAAATTCCGCAAATGGGATTAAGAGATTTTTATAATCAATATTTACATCCAGAAGTGCTTAATACAAAAGATCAGCGCATCTGGGATCATTTGAGTGCAGGAGATGTACTTGATGTATTTCAGTTTTCTACTGGAGTGGGTTTGGCAGTTGCGAAAAAACTTAAACCTCAAAATCCTATTGAGATGACTGCCGCGAACGCATTAATGAGGTTAATGAGCGAAAAGGGCCAGGAAAGTCAGCAAGATAGATATTGTCGTATTCAAAAAACTGGCATTAAAGCTTTTGATGATGAAATGCGACAACACAATCTTTCTGAAGACATAATTCAAAAACTCCACAAACATTGTGATAAATATTATGGTTGTTGTGCTTTGCAGGAACAAATGATGGAAATTTTGATGGATGTTGCTGGATTCTCGTTAGCTGAAGCCAATGCTGCTAGGAAGGTTGTTGCTAAAAAGCAAATGGATAAAATCCCTGCACTTAAAGAACAACTTTTTTCACGATTTGATGATGCCAGGGTTGCCGAATATATATGGGAAATCGTGGTAGCACCATCCCTAGGTTATGCCTTCTCACTGAATCACTCACTCCCCTACTCATTTGTCGGCATACAAATGATTTATCTTGCTATTAACTTTAATCCTATTTATTGGGATACTGCATGTTTAATAGTTAATAGTGGTAGCTTGGAACAACTTCCAGAAGAAGAAGAAATTGTAAATATATATGAGCCTGAAGATTTTTCAGAATATGAATATGAAGATTTGCCTGATCGCAGTGGTAAGAAAAAGCGCCGCAGAGCAGCTACCGATTATGGGAAAATAGCCCGAGCAATTGGTGATATTCAAAGTGCGGGAATAAAAGTAAGTCTTGCAGATATTAATCGTTCAGCTTTTGGATTTGCGCCAGACGTTGAAAATAATCAAATTCTTTTCGGTCTTAAAGGCATTCTAAATGTTGGCGATGATATAGTACAAGATATAATTAATAATCGCCCCTATGTTTCAATAAAAGATTTTCTTGCAAAAGTAAAAATTGGTCGTCGCGCAATGGTTTCATTAATTAAAAGTGGTGCTTTTGATTCAATGGAAGATAGAAAATTTGCAATGGCTTGGTATATATGGCAAACTTGTGATAAGAAAAATCGTATCACTCTACAAAACATGGCTAGTCTTATTAAATATGATATACTTCCAAAAGATGATTCAATAGTTTTGGCAAGCCGAGTTTATGAATTTACAAGATATTTGAAAAAAATCTGTAAAAAAATGACATTACGAGTTGTTAATAAACAAGTTGAATTTTATATTTTAGATGATAGAGCAGTTAATTTTATTAATGAGTTGCATGATATAGGTGCTATTTCTTTTAATGCAGTTGAATATTGCGAACAATTTATTATAAACACTTCACTCTGGGATAAATTTTATCAATCTGAAATGAATATAGTTAGAGACTATATTACTAAAAACCAGAATGAAGTTTTAAATTCCCTTAATAAAATTATTTTTGCTGAAGATTGGAATAATTATGCAAAAGGTACAATTTCTGCATGGGAAATGGAGGTTTTATGTTTCTATTATCATGAACATGAATTAGCGCATTTGCCTATCGCTAAATATGGAATTAGTGACTTTTCAAAATTACCTACCACTCCAATAGTAGATAAAACCTTTAAGCGTAATGGGCGCGAAATTCCTTTATTCAAATTATCACGTATTTGTGGTACTTGTATTGCAAAGAATAAAACAAAAAGTACCGTTACACTGTTAACTACTTCTGGAGTTGTTGAATTAAAATTCCGCAAAGAATTTTTTGCATTATTTGATAAACAAATTTCTGAGCGCGGGGCCGATGGTTGTAAACACGTTAAAGAAAAAGGTTGGTTTAATCGCGGCAATATGATCGTAGTTACCGGAGTAAGAGTTGATGATGTTTTTTTGGTTAAAAAATATAGTTCAACTCCTGGTCATACTCTTTATAAAATTGATTCAATTAATGACAAAGGAGAAATTAATTTGATAAGTGAGAGGTATAGTAGTGAAGCTGCCTAAGTATAAAATTGTTGCTCTTTGTGGTGAAGCGGGAAGTGGGAAGGACTTCCTGCTTCACAAATTTATAGAAAATAATTCTTCTTATCATGAAATTATAAGAACAACCACTCGACCCAAGAGAGAAAAAGAAGTAGATGGGTTGAATTATTATTTTATTGCGCCTGAATTATTTGCAGAAAAGCTTTTAAATGATGAATTTATTGAAGCAACTGTCTTTAATAATTGGTGCTATGGCACTAGTTATGATAACTTGCGCGTAACTGATATCAATATTGGAGTATTTGATCCTGATGCAATTCGTGCAATTCTTTCTCATCCTAATGTTGACCTATTGATTTTTTATGTTAAAACCAGTACTGATAAAATTCGTTTATTGCGGCAATTGAATCGAGAAATTGACCCAGACGTTAATGAAATTGTGCGACGTTATCAAAGTGATAAATTAGATTTTGCTTCTTTTGAAGATGAATTTTTAGAACAGTGTGTAGTGCTTAAAAATGATACTACTGAAGATTATAAAAAGGCTCTTGTATTAATGAAGCAAAAGATTTCTGAGTTTAGTACGGAAGAAAATTGAGGGCAGAAATTGTCCATGATTATATAAGAATTTCTAAATATAGTAGAAATCTTTGTATACCGATAAAGGAGAAATACAATTTTATGTATATAATAAAACGAGATGGCTCTCAAGCTTCTTTTAATAAAAATAAAATTGTTGAAGCAATTTTAAAGGCTTTTTTAGAAGTTGATGGCCAAATTTATGAAACTGATACTGCAATTGATATTGCCAATGATATTGAAAAAAAATTAAAAAAAGAAGATCAAAAAAATAATATTTCAGTAGAAGAAATTCAAGATTTAGTTGAAGAGTATTTAATGCGCTCAGAAAGATTAGACGTAGCTAAGGCTTATATTCGCTATCGCTATAAAAAAGAGATGGTTCGACAATCTAATACCACCGATCAATCAATTAAGGAATTGTTAGAGGGTAATAGCGACTATTGGAATAATGAAAATTCTAATAAAAATGCTAAGCGCACCACTGTCCAACGAGATTATATGGCAGGTATAGTGAGTACAGATATTACTCGACGTTTTTTATTAGACCAAGATATAGTAAAGGCTCATGATGAAGGAATAATTCATTTCCATGATGCCGATTATTTTGCACAAAATGCTTTGCATAATTGTGAATTAATTAATCTTGAAGATATGCTTCAAAATGGTACAATAGTAAATGGAGTGATGATTGAAAAACCTCATCGTTTGCTTACTGCAACTACTATTGCTACCCAAATTATTGCGGCAGTAACATCTTCTTCTTATGGTGGAGCAACAATTTCTTTAACTCATCTTGCACCTTTTGTTAGAAGTAGTCGAGAAAAGTATATTGAAAAATATACTCAACGCGGTTTAACAAAAGAATAGATTATGCAATTTGTCGAAGAAGATTTACATAAAGAAATTGTTGATGCAGTGCAAACCTTTAATTATCAAACTAATTCAATGACTAATACAAATGGTCAAGCCCCCTTTCTTTCTGTTTATATGTATTTAAACGAGACAGAAGAATATAAAGATGAATTAGCCATGTTAATTGAAGAGTTTTTAAAACAGCGAATTTTAGGTTTTAAGAATGAAAAAGGAGTATATATTACTCCCGCATTTCCTAAGTTACTTTATGTTTTAGAAGAAGATAATATTGCTCCTGACACTAAATATTGGTATTTAACGGAATTGGCTGCAAAATGTACTGCAAAACGTTTGGTGCCTGATTATATTTCAGAAAAAATTATGAGATCGCTCAAGGGCGATGTGTATCCTTGCATGGGATGTAGAAGTTTCTTGACTCCAGATCCTGTAAATCACAAGTATTACGGACGTTTTAATCAGGGAGTAGTTACAATTTCATTAGCTGACATTGCTTTCTCCTCAGGGGGAGATTTTAATAAATTTTGGAAAATTTTTGATGAGCGTCTTGAGTTATGTCATCGTGCATTGCAAGCGAGACACGAAAGGTTAAGTCATGCTACAGCAGATGTTTCGCCTATTTTATGGCGATATGGAGCTTTAGCAAGATTAAAACAAGGTGAAAGCATCCATAGTTTGTTGCATAATAACTATTCTACTTTATCTCTTGGATATGCTGCTTTATATGAATGCGTTAAATACATGACTGGAGAAAGTCACACTAAAGGTGGTAAAGAATTTGGTTTACAGGTGATGCAACATTTAAATGATGCATGTAGTAAATGGCGGCAAGAAGAAAATATCTCTTATAGTGTATATGGTACGCCTATTGAATCGACAACTTATAAATTTGCTACTTGTTTAAAGAAACGTTTTGGCAAAGACATTTTTATTAAACTTGATGGTAAAGATAGAGATTATATAACAAATAGTTACCATGTTCCAGTATTTGAAGAAATAGATGCTTTTACTAAATTAGCTCTTGAATCAGAGTTTCAAGCATTAAGTCCAGGAGGGGCAATTAGTTATATTGAAACACCTAATCTTCAAAATAATATTGAAGCAGTAGAAACAGTTATGCAATTTATTTATAATCATATAATGTATGCAGAATTAAATACTAAATCTGATTATTGTCAGAAGTGTGGTTATGATGGAGAGATTCTAATTGATGATAATTTAGAATGGTATTGTCCTAATTGTGGCAATCGTGATCATGAGACTTTAAACGTCGCGCGTAGAACTTGCGGTTATATAGGCTCACAATTTTGGAATCACGGACGCACCAATGAAATACGAGATAGGGTATGCCATTTATGAGCGATTTAATTAAATATGCCGAAGAGTATTTTAATTAGTAGAAAGGGCGTCATTACCCTTGTTCAAATTAGATAGTGATATGTGCTTATATAACTAATAATTCGCAAGAAGTTTATAATTATTTAGATAAAAATAATATTATACCAATCAGAACATCAAAAACTCGTATAGAATGGCAAGAAAATAATGAGCGATGGATATGGTTACCTATAACCTAGAATACTAGAGGTTATAGATTTTATAAAATAAAAATATCTAAAAATTATAATAATGAGGAAATATTAAAAACAATAATCATTCCTTATTGTAGTTTATATTGCTGCTCTTGGGAGGTTATGGAATGACTTATTCTAAGAGACCTTTAAAAAAGCATTAGAAAATAAAAGATAAATTAGAAAAAGCTACTGAAGTATTAAATAAAAAAATTGACTCGGAATTAGAGGCAATTATAAAAATAATATTTTCTTGGATAGCTAATGACGAAAAAATTAATACAGAAGATCATCAAGCCGATTTAATAGATTTATTTTATAAGGCTTTAGAAAACCTCTATTCAGAAATTAATATAGAATTAGGGAAAATCTATAAAAAAGTAGCTCCATTTAATTTAAAGAATATTATAGATTTAACTTTTCAAGAAGATGGAAAAACATTAGATGAGCGAATTATTAAATATTTAGATGATTTAGAAGAAAAAAGATTGTCCGGCGACCTTCCAGATAATTTAAAAAATTTTAGCGTTAACATGTATTCTCGTCTATTAAATAATGAAAGTAAATATTTATTTACCCATTTAATGGAAATGAAAATAAAACCTGTAGCTTTGATACTTATGATTGAAGCAGGAACTTGCGATGATCTATGTAGTGAATGGAGCGGAGAATATCCTGCTGATGAACCAATTCCGCTTCCTCCTTACCATACTAATTGTTAGTGTTCTGCTTATTATATTGAAACTGATGATGAAGATGATGTTAATGATTTAGATTTAGAAGTGGAGGAAATAAAGAATATATGAAATATGCTGATTTAAAGCTTAATGATGTAGCTAATGCGCCGGGAGTGTGTGTATCTTTCTGGGTCCAAGGCTGTCCACATCACTGTCCTAAGTGTCACAATCCTGAAACTTGGGATTTTAATGGAGGTAAAGAATTTACTCCAGAAGTAATAGATAATATATGCGAAGGCTTAGTAGCAAGAGGCGTTTAGCGTGATTTATGTATTCTTGGCGGAGAACCTCTTTGTCCAGAAAATCTTTTTTTAACTACTTTAGTTATTAAAGAAGTTAAGAAGCGTATACCTTATATAAAAATCTACATTTGGACTGGATATACATATGAAGAATTAAAGAGTCTCTCTGATTATAAAATAAAATATATATTGAATACTATAGATTATTTAATAGACGGCCCTTATATAGATGAATTGCGTGATATTACTCTTCCTATGCGTGGAAGTTCTAATCAAAGAATAATAGATTTGACTTCACATAAAAAATATGATACTATATCTGTAGAAAATATTGAAAAGGAGTAAATTTTAATATGGTGCCGCAAATTGACACTTTAAAAGAATTAGAAACTGCTGATAAATCATATCAAGTTTATTGCAAAGAAACTGATGCTTATTACATTTGGAATGAATAGAATAATAACTGGACAAAAATAGACAATGATGCGACGCTTTCTTTTTCAATATATGATATGAATAAACAAATAATTTCACAATTGCCTTCGCTTACTCCAGAAGAAACAAAAGAAAAATTGGCTGAGGCTATTTCAAAGTTCAATGAAAAAGATAAGACCTATATGCTTTTGTTTAAAGAGATGGAATATTATACACTCTTTATAAGTGATTTTATTTTTGCACGACGAAAAGATACTTTTTATTATAATGAAAATCTTTCTGACTCAATTGCAGAATGTCTTATTGATATTGCCCAAGAGATAAAAGTAATAGATGAATGTACTATGCCCGGCCTTCTTGAAATATGGATTAAAAATTATAACGATGAAATTGTTTGCGGCTATTTATTCCCTTATGATAGAGGTATTATTGCATTTGGAGGTTTAAAATAATATGATAGTTTGTACTATGGATTTATTTACTTATAATCATCATATTCTTCATGTTGATGGAAATAAGCAAGACCCCATCGCGACTTCTTCAACAGACGATTGTATGGCTGCAATTATGTACGCAGTTGGTAAATATAATGACAATAAAGTTCACCTTATTGGCGCAGAGTCTTATTGTGAAACATTTGCTGAAGGTTTAATAGATTTAGCAAAAACAGAATATAACTATAATAATTTAGAGGTTAAAATAAATTAATATGAAATATCTTATATCAAGCACTGATGTTTATAGAATAGATACAGTAAATGAAGTTGAAGCTTTCCATGAAGAGCTTAAAAACGATTCCAGTTTTACTTTGAGTTCTTTTGGATATAAAACTAAGCCTATTAAAGATCACGGCGAAATAATTGACGAGTATCAACTTGTAACTGTAAAAAAGAGTTTTAATCTTGAAAAAGAGCCTGAAACTACAGTAAATATAATTTATGAGGTGGAATAATGACCTCAAAAGTAAGGTTTGAAACCGTAAAAAAATATTAGGGTCAAAATGATTTAATTCCTAAGCGCGCCACAGCTCAAAGCGCAGGCTATGATATGGTTGCGGCTGAGGATTATGTTATTCAACCCTATATAGATATGATTCGTGGATATAAAGATTTTCCGCAATCAAAAGTTCTTAGCCTAGATAATATTACCTGTTGGACTAAACAAAGTGGGCTTAAACCCACTTTGATCTCCACGGGCGTTAAAGTATATTTAAATTCTAATCAATATTTAAAATTAGTATCACGCAGTTCTTCTCCTCTTAAATATTGGCTTGTCTGCGCTAATTCAGTCGGTAGATAAAAATCTCCTTAACTAGAAAAGTTTGGTGAATTTTGTTAAATTGTTTCATTTTAATTTTTATATATAATAGATAAAAATTAAAAAGGAGAATAATTTAATGATTAACTTTGGTAGTGATATTGAATTTATTTAGAATTACGAAAAATTAAAAAGCTCTCGAAAAATGGGAGAATTATATCATTGTGATAAAAAAAGTATTACCACTCATGCCAAAAAGCTTGGATATGATTATAGTAAACATAAGGTAAAAAAAATTACCATCGTTCCTTTGGATGAAGTTATTGCAGCATATGAAAAATTACAAAGTACAAATAAAGTTGGAGAACTCTATGATTGTAGTGGAAATGCAGTAAGAACTTATCTTAAAAATAATGGATATACTTTTCCTTCTCAAGGAAAATTAATTAATATTCCTGATGATGAATTTATTGCCAATTATGAAAAATTACAAAGTGCTGATAAAATGGGAAATTATTATAATTGTAGCGGAACGGCAATTTTAAAACATGCTAAAAAAATTGGCTATAATGTTGAAACAAGTCACAGTTATAAATTAAGTCCAGAAGACAAGAAAAATATCCTCGATGCATATTATACCACAACTTCCACTGAATTAGCTAAAAAATACAATGTAAGTCGTGGCATAATTACTAAAATTTGGTATGACAATGGCTTAATTGGTAAGCAAGAAGCTCCTCCAGTTACCACAATGATTGATTTAACAGGACAAAAATTTGGTTTATGGACTGTCCTTTATCCTACTGAACGCCGCAATGGTAATGGCGGTATATATTGGATGTGTCAATGTGAATGTGGAACACAAAGAGAGGTTGGTAGTTCAGAACTGCGGTAGGGTCGTAGTCGTTCTTGTGGATGTAAACCACAAACGTCTAGAGGCACAATAAGAATCACTGAATTATTAACAAATGCAGGGATTCCTTTTGAACGAGAAAAAAGATTTGATTCTTGTAGAGACCGGACTGCAATGCCTTTTGACTTTTTCGTAAATAATTAGTATTTAATTGAATATGATGGAAGATAGCATTATGGATATCATAGTATATATGATTATGAATATATTCATAAACATGATATTATGAAAACCTAGTGGTGTCATGAAAATAATATTCCTTTAATACGTATTCCTTATACTCAATTAGATAAATTATGCTTAAATGATTTAATATTAGAAACTACAACTTTTTTAGATTAATATAATGCCGACGTTAAATTGGGCAAAATCGGTGAAACCCTTCATAATATTAGGGTAATACCGAGGTAAACTCTTAAATAACGCAAGGTTAAGAGTCACCGTAGAGCATAGATAGTGAATAAATATAATCTATCCACGAGTGTCCAACTATATAATTATTATATAGAAAATATATGCCGAACTTATATGATGATAAAATATAAGAACTAAGAGATAAAAAGCTCTTAGGGTAACAAGTTTGATTATAGACGCCGATTATGTAGACAACGAAAGTAATGAGGGTGAGATATTTTTTCAAGTGATTAATTTTAGTCCATTCCCTATTCAAATAAAACGCGGAGATAAGATTTGCCAAGGCATTATTTGCACCTATGATACTGTTACTGATGATAATGTAACAACTTCACGAGTGGGCGGCTTTGGCAGTACCTCAGTAAATGGGTAATCTTTTAGCATTAGATTAGGCTACACGAACAACAGGTTATGCGGTTTTCAAGAATTAGCAATTATATAAAGTTGGTACTTTTACATTTGCCGATAATGAAATAGGAAACCGCTTAGTTAAGATTAGAAAAAAAATTCTTTCATTAATTGAAGAATATGAAATTAATGAAATAGCTTTTGAAGATATACAATTATAGGAAAATCGTGAAACAAAAGTTGCAAATGTTGATACCTTCCAAAAGTTGGCAGAAGTTTTTGGCGTATTAGAAGAATTATGTACTGAAATTGATATGCCTTATCAAATAATTTCTGCCAGCTCTTGGAAATCTCTTTGCGGTATTAAAGGGCGCGATCGAGCCGCTCAAAAGAAAAATGCTTAGTTATATATATAGGATAAATACAATATAAAAGTTGCACAAGACGCTTGTGATGCTATTTGTATTGGTGAATATGGCGTTAAACATAGTAAACAAATGCTAATCTGGGAATAAGCTTTGGCCGATATATATTAATCAAAACACTTTAACTTTAAAAGTAAATGACGGAGAGCTTTTAAAGAAAGGAGTGCTACCTTTGATTGATTTTATAGTAAAATATTGGCTAGAAGTAGTATTTGGCTTAATTGCTTTAGGAGTTAGTAGTTTAGCTAAACACTATTATAGTTTATATAAAGCTGAAAAATAGCGCCAGCATAATGTTGAATTGGCTAGTATTGATGAAAAAATAGCAGATGCAATTACTGTTGGTAATAAAGATCTTTTAGAAAAATTACAAGCGCATATTGAAGCTTAGAATATTGAAAGAAAAATTTTAGATGAAAAAATTGAAGTTACTATCGCAGAATTAAAAAAAATAAAATCTGGCCTATTAAGTATGTATAAAAAAAATTTTATAGCTAATTGCCGAATTTTATTAGATCCAAGTCATATTATTACTTATGATGAATTTTAGAATATTTCTAAAGAACATGAAGTATATAATAGTCTTGGAGGAAATCACGATGGAGATAGAAACTTTGAAATAGTGAAAGAAAAATATCAAGACTAGACCTCTTCAATTTCATTCCTAAAATAAAAAAAGGGTATAGTAACTTATACTATACCCTCTTCTTTTAATATCTCATTTAATTTTTCTGTTATAACATCATTATAAGTCGCTATAAAATCAGCAACTTCTTCTTTTATTTTTGGTTCTAGTTGAATATTATAGCTTTTGAATACCGCATGTGCAAGTTCGTGACGGAGAACTTTTATTATTTGGTTAGGAGCTATGTATTCATTAATATAAATGGTCTATGTAATATTATCACAAGATCCAAGAGTGTAAAAATGATTGGGAGTTTTTAATTTTGGATGATAAGGAGAGACGAACTTAATTGTCCATCTCTCCCCATTTATTTTAATCACTTAGATCTATTCAATCTTGGAAGTTAACATCTACATTTTTTTATGTAACAATTGTTTCTCTTCTGGAGAAGCATCTTGAATCATTTCTATTATGTCGCTAGTGAGTTCATTCATATATTTTTCTAATTCTTTTACTTGTGTAACTTTATCGGCATTCATAGATTTTACTTCAAGATAGTGTTTGCGGGACAAGGGGCTAGCTCCTTCACGTTTATCTCTTGTCTAAGTCCGTAGATGTTCATGTTCAGTATAATAATACATTTCATTTTCGTCTTTTTCTTGCATTGCTTTAGTAATGGTGTAGTAATAAATAGCTTCTTCTAAATCTTTTATAATATCTATTACTTCACCCATTTCTTTAGTATCAACGCATTCTAAGTGTCCTAATTGCACTTGAACTTGTTCTATAAAGGTATCTCTTATTTTTTCTAAACAATCCACAAATAAGACCTCCTTTATTAAGCAACACGCTCAACAATTAAATTTGCATTTTGAACAGAGATTGTTCCGGTGCTAGTATTTTCTACACTAATTTGAGTGCAACATCCACTTAACACATCTAAAAACAAGGTGCGTGATACGTTACTAAATTCAGCAACTGCCGCAGGGGTTTGAATCATTTGAGTAGCCTGAACAGGCTCACCATTGATTGCAAGAGCTAATGAAATAGCACCAACTGTTCCACCAGTAGGAATCGCAATATTAGCGCCAAAAGAAATTTTAAAACGAGCGCGTCTTTGATTAGTCGCACCTTTTAAAGTAACTAGCCCACTACCTTCACGATAAATTATTGAACAATTACCAGATACAGCAGTATCAGTAAACACTACATTAGAGCCAGAAGTAACTGACTATAAAGCATTCGCTGTTATCTCCATAATTTTTTAACCTCTTTCTTTAATTATTATTGCAACCACAGCCATACCCACAACCATAAGTTGTATAAGTATTGCCAGTATAAGGATTAGCGACGATATAGGCAGGAGTTGCAGAAGGAGAAAGTTTAGAAAGCAAATAAGCATTCTGTTCGCTCTGAGAGATCTGACCTTTCAGAGAAGCGTTTTCTGCTGTTAAAGAGCTAATCTTATCATTGACTAAGAAATCAAGTATCTGACGAGTGTTATTATTGTTCGCATCAATAATGTCACGAGTACTATCAGAAACAACTTGACGATTTTGACAAGCTTGAGTTGCAAGATTGTAGTTAAGATCCGCAAAATTTGAGGACACAAGCATTTTGTTATCACAACAGCACTGCGCATTGACTGCGGCCATGTTCTGTAACTGATTGGACAATGAGAACGTGCCGTTAGTAATTGCAGAAGTGATTGCATTTGTGTTCTATAAGTTAGTCATGCCAATACCACAGAGGTCATTTTGCAAGACTCTTACACCATTATTTGTGGCTTCTGTGGAATTGGTTACTGCACTATGAGTGTTAGCAATCTGATTACTTAAACCATTCATATCAAAACCATAAGTTATAGCGTCGCGGGTTAAAGCGCCGTTTGTGCCAGCGCCGAAATCATTTCCGCCCCAGCCATTACGATTATTACCCCAACCGCCCATAAAACAGAACAGGAAGAGTATTATAATCCCAAATTTGTTATCGGATAAACTTTTTATTTTATCCTTCTATCACTTCATTTTGTGATAGTTCAGCATATCTTTTCAATTGCTTGCGCAATTGTCGCGGCCTCGTGGATGGATTATATCTTTTCACCAATCTATGCGTTGCCCCTGACTTGCCTTCGGCAAGCCTTCGGTTCGGATTAGCATCTCAGCCTTCCCGCTTAATTCCGCGATTTACCCTTGGCAGATTATTCCTACCAAGCACCATTACCTTCGCCAAACCCATCACCATTACGATTGCCACTCGCAGCAGCGATATCAGACAAACTATAACCATTACCATAATTGAACATATTAAATGTTCCTCCTTTAATATTATATTATTTAAAGCCCTAAACTTTGTTTAAAGGCATTAAATTCACTATCAAAGTCTACTCCTTTTTGTGCGGCTAAGTTACGCACAATTTGCTCAATTTGTTGAGTATTACCACTTTGCGCAAGCTATAATAAATTTTGGCCCATAGGAGTATTCCCCATTTCTGACTATATGTAATTCATCATTAATTGTTGTGGATTCTGGCCGCCCTTTATCATTTGAATAAATTGCATAGGATTTACTTGCATGATCTTTGTCTCCTTTCTTAAAATTTAAACTCTTCTTCAGTTTGCTCTACTATTGGAGTTAAAGATGATTTTAGTGAATCAATAGCTTTTTCAAATTCTTCCCTAGTAACATAGTCTGCTGGAGTTTCAGAAGGTATCTATTGTAATACATACATATTAAACAATGGACTGCCATCTAAACCAATCTATTTAGTATAGATTCGCTCATGTGCTAAATCGGGGAAAAAGAATACCGTTCCATCAAAATCAATTGGCAAAGCTCGTACCTCTTCTAATGAAGC
Source organism: Clostridium sp. (assembly GCA_022785265.1). Classification (GTDB taxonomy): domain Bacteria; phylum Bacillota; class Clostridia; order Clostridiales; family Clostridiaceae; genus Clostridium. Next base: position 126,914 of record JALFQD010000409.1, read on the forward strand.
AACTGGGCGCCCTTTTAAAAACAAAGGTTGCTATTGTTGTATTGGTATTGCTGTTTGCTATGGTCGCATAGTTGGCGACTAGGGGTAATAAGTATATTGAGTTTGCATACCATTAATCCTTTCTTTTTATTTTTAAAAATGAAAAGTCCCCATACTTTTCATTAATATCTGAAAATTAAGATTAATATCTTAATTGCCTTTGTCCAAGTATTTCTTTGTAAAATTTTTTAAATATACTCTGTCCAATAAGAGATAAAGTATATAAATAAAAAGGGGAAACACCTATTTGCTAGGTAGTTTCCCCTTTTTTGCTTTTATTTATAATTATTGTTTATTTAACTTAACTTCTGCTTCAACTCTATTAGCAATATAAGCCTGTAAATCTCCAAGAGCCACAGATAAATATTCTTTAGCATCATCGCTCAATATCGCTAATACGTTGTTACAAGTATCTTCAAAGGCTTTCTTTTGTGCGTCTATATCAAAAGTGCCGGAAGCCTTTAAAGAATCTACATAAGTTTGATTAGTCGCTATTACACAATCTGTAATAGTTTGACTTAAAAGATCAATATACTTATGATATAAAGTATTATCAACTTGCGTCTTCAAAGCTTCCTTTTTCTTATTAATATAAGCCACTAAGAAAGTCGTTAGTACACCCAATAAAGGTATTATGCATATCTGAAATATTTGGTTTAATAATTCTAACCAATCCATATCTTTTACCTCACTTTAATCCAAACTCGGTCATCGACAGGGACATTATTACTACCCCAAGACTCATAATCAGGGACAGCACTAATAGAACCTATTACTGCTTGTGGATGAGCTTGAATTTCTTCTTTGGTCATAATAGAAACTGTGCCATTAGGACCTGAGCAAACAAAATCACCAATATGTGTTCTATATTCATCGCGGTTTTCGTAAGTATAGGCTAACACTCGGCCAGAAACTGCTAAAGGAGTTTTGGCTTTATTAGTTTCGCCAATGGCAAAACCATAAGTATCAGAAACTATAGAGCAACCATACATAAGTCTTGTTTTAGAAAGCTCTACTGCATCATTACCTAATTCATAAACTACTCGACCGGGATTTATCTCTTTATTGCTTACACGATATTCAGCATAGTCATTCCAGACAGCACCATATACTTTTGCAGCATATATATTGCCAGCAACGCCAACGCCGCCAGAAACAGTAAGTGCGCCAGAAGTAGTGCTTGAAGAAGCAGTGGTATTTGTGATACTAACTTTATTTGCGCCAATACCAATCGAACCATCGCTACCGACAACAAGACCGCCACTCGCAGGAACCATAACTATACCAGCCTTAGAAGTAGTTGCAATATCAACGGCCGCACTTCCGCCGCCACCCAAAGAACTACCTCCACCAACGCCGCCCTCAACAATAAAGATACGACTTAAATCATCATCAAAGCCCGATTGTTGTGAACGTTGTGCGTAATCAATTGCATTTAATTTTACTAAAGTTAAACTGGTAACAGCACCAGATTGATTAATTGTATAAGGCATTAATTCTATTCTCCTTTCTTAGCTTTTAAGTTTCTACTTTAATAAAAACTACAATGTCTGTTCCTATAGTGAACGAACATTCAGTTTCATCAGTTCTTAATGCTATTGGAGGAGGATTACTGGCGCTATAATTGCCAAAGATTTCGCTTGCTGAGGACACGCCTCCAGTATAAGTAAAAATTCTAAAACCCTTTGCATCATTATACCTAAGTATTATTTGCCGACCCTGTAAAACAAAACAGTCATTATCAGTTTTGTTGCTATCGCTTGGTGCTGTATTCGCAGTGCCAAAGCCTGAACCACCTTTCAAAAAATAACTGGACTTGCCATTTGGGTCAGTAAAAGCAGCAGGGGTTAAAGCTAAAAACTTACTAACAAGCTCAGTATCTGTGGTAGTGCTAGGCACCATGATAATGCTTACTCGGCAATAAACTTGGCATTTTTCAACATTAACATTTAAGTCAGATACGTCATCAGGCACTAAATATAGTTCATTGGCATTTAACCAAGAGCGTTCACTTAACTCATTGTATTTAGATTTATTTAATATATTAAGAACTAATTGTGCCTACTGATCAGTATAACCATCTTTTGCCATAAAAAGTTTATTCCCCCTTTTCTCTCTGTATTATTTAATTTTTATTTATTTAGAATCAATCAAATATGGCCAAAAAGAAAAGGTTCATTCATTTGTCTTTTTTTCCTCTACTTTATAAGAAAGTTCTTGTAGAAACATAAACTCTTTTTGCCCATAAAATTTTTGTTAAATTATATTAAAAATTGTTAAGATTCTGTTAAGACTGCACCGAAAAGCCAGCTTATTTAACACGTAAGGTGAGATCCTTATAGTCTTTAGAAACTCGACCTAAAGAATCTGTGATATGAAAACGATAATGTAAATTACCTTTTCTTACTGCTTTTATTACTAACTAACAGCCCCTTTTACCAGTATTGAAATAATTTTGATTATTAATAGAAGATATTCCTATCTTTTCAGGTATTACTTCTAATCCTGTATCTAAATCAAGAACTCTTGCTCCAGTAAAATCAGGATCATAAGTATAAATAGTTATCATAAAACTTCTACCTAAAAGCGCACTACTTGACCTAGAGGCACATGAAGCTATCATCATGGTATCATTTATGCGAGGCTCAATCCTCCCTCCCCAAAAATTATAAATATCACCATTAAAATTATACTCTTTCTTGGGTATCGGCAGTTTATTTCCTTCACCTTTATCAACGATTGTGACGTCCAGTTGTGGGATAATTAAATTATCTATTGGTGCAGTAGTCCCATTACCTATTGCTCCTTTATGAATACGAAAATTTTGCATATAACCTTGGAAATAAGAACCAGCACTTGTACTATCTTTCGCCTATTGTCCAATAGCCATAAAGAATCTGGGATAAGCCCAAAATCCATAGTTATTACAAGTGTACACATTAGTTTTTATACCATTAATATATTCATACATAACAGTACCTATGCGCTCATAGCGGCGATGCGTCCAGGTATTTAAAGTATTCGCTGTCATAGCTTTCTAAGACCAAATTGTCCAATCAGAGCTATTTGCCACCATTCCATAACTACCATATAATTGAATATTAGGAGCTGTGCTTACAGAGCCTAATAACAAACCTCCACTACCATTATTATAAGTATCAGGAAAAATAGATGTAAACCTTGTACCGCAAGTATCAACAATAGGATATTCCCACCATTCAATACTAAAATCTTGAGCGCATAAATCATAAGGCTCTAATGTTATATAATTTTTATTATCAATATAATAAACTGAATCATGATTTTTTGGGAATACTGTCGCAACATTTGCAATATTAGGTTCAACAAATTTCTATTTAACTACATCAAAAAGACCAATTACACCATCAGATATTCTTTGTACAGGGAAGAAATCATGAACTTTATTATTATTTTGATAAAAAGTATAACGATAGATAATTTCATTATGATATACAATGGCATTGCTATCTCCATAATAACCACCAGCATAAAATGCATATGAGCCTGTTCCAGCAGTAAAGGTAAACGATGCTGTTGTTAATGTATCATCAACATTATATTTACCATTTTTTAAATCTAATATATAATGATGCATGCCATAATCTGCTGTTTTAGTAGTACTGATATTAGTTTTTCCATTGCTATAAGAATAATATCCTGTATTATCAATACCAAAACAAATATTATAATTGGAACCATAGCTAATGCCACTGCTTCGATATTTATTACTTGTAGAATCAGGAATGGCTATGTCAGCTTCAATCTTATAAGACGAATAAGTATTTGCGGTTGTTGCGCTCCTCAACTCAAAAACACATTTTCCTTGTGTATCTATTGCGGGAATAGTTTTATATCCTTCTGGTATAATTGCATTTGCTCTCTAAGTGGGCGCCATAATACTACAACCTACATTAGTTACTTCATGAGCATGTAAGCTATCATCTTTAAATTTTTTACCAAGTAAAACAAATTCATCATCCACATCTCCACGAGGATAAGAGTCATAATCTTCACCATTATTTAAATAACGAGTTGTTTTAGGAGTAAAATCAGAAGTCCAAACTGCAAAATCAGAAATGCGAAATTCATCCATATTACCAGTTATAGAAGGTGTAGAGTTAGTACTGCTTATAGTAAAGTATGACGGAGCAATAAAATCACTAACTTCTTTAAGAGTTTTAACCAGTGTGCCATTTTTAAAAACCAAAAGATCTGATTTATGTCTAACAATTGCATGATGTACCCAAGTATTTCTACTTACCTCACTTCCAACAGCGCCTTTTAACACATCCCAAGAAGAACCTCCACGAGTTGCATAAAAGCATAAATTAGTGCCAACTTGATAATACCCCATAAAACTAGTTCCTCCAGTTGGCCCCATTTTAAAAGAAGAACTTGTTGTACTATCTTGTCTATATTCCCACCAATCAATCGTCCAATCTTCTGTTGCGAATTTAGGTAAAGTGGAAATATTATTTATTGCTATTGCATTATTTGTTGAAGCAAAACTAAGTGTTTTATTGCCATCACTAAGTGGCGATGCAAATGTAGAAATAGAAGGAGTTGTTATTGTTAAAACTTGATTATATTTAGAAACATCAACCGGCGAAGTGCCCGCGTCATTGGGCCTAATTAAAGCGCGGCAATGTCCTAAAAAAGTATCGCTTTGCTTTTTTTCATGATAATCAACATCAATATATTTAGTTTTTGAAAATAAACTATTAATTGCATATTTGTTAGTTATTTCAGACCAACCATTGGAGGTTTTTTGATAAACCTTTTTGGCTTTTACCCATTCACCTTGATGATTTTTTATAGCTATCGAACCTTCAGCAAAGGTATAGGAATCTTCAAAATAAGGAATATTTTCATTACACCAAGCGACAGTTGGCTCATTTCCGGCACCATAAGCTTCAGTTAAATCAATGCACATTAATGCATCAAAAGTGATTGTAAAAGGTGTCGGCTATTGGCTATTAAAAGCAATAGTATAATTAACAGGATCTGAGTTAGAAGCGGTCTATAATATACCCCAACGTGTCCATGTATCATTTATATTATTATAGTTTACAAGGGTTGTAGATTGTAATTTTAAAAAAGCAATAGGAAAACTCCCTGAACTATGAAAGCAATAATAATAAATATGATTAGTAATTTGTGGAATTTTTGTTGCGCTAATAATACTACCAGTACCACCAGTAACACTTAGCCTCACCACATACTTTCCATCTAAAGCATCCTAAGCGATTCTTTGTCCATTTGTAATGTTCCAAGCATTATTATTTTCAAAAGAAGGATTAGAGCAAATATTAACCAATCTAATTGCAGCCATCACTCAGTAGCTTCAGTAACAATAAAAATGTCACCTACTTCTCCTATATCTGTTGGAAGCTCTGTAACATTGCCAAAATAAACATCTCTAAATGTTACAGAACCATCTATTTTAGCTCCTTTTGTATAAGCCACTTTTCCTATTCTTAAATCACTTGTTGTTGCATTTGAATCGCTATAGTCAAATAAAACAGTTCCATCCATTATCGCTTTCTTATAATTTTTAGCCATAATTTCACTCCTTTATCACTTTGTAGTAATAGTTAATATTGTATAACCATCACTATCTGTTGTCTCGGTAACTCCATAAACTTTAGTACCCTTAACGCCTAAAAATGTAACAGTTGAAGGCATAGAAGCTGGATCAAGTTCTTCTATAAGAGAATTTATAGTTATTGGACTTCCATCATAATATCCGGCGGGCATAGTAATATTAAATACTGCATAATAGTTATTGCCATTTTTAACAGCATTAGGCAACATTGTTGCCGTAACCTCACTTGCTTGAATGTTATGTCCAGTACCTATGACTTTACCATTGGGACCGTATGCGCTATAACCTTCAGGTAACATTTTTGCATCAGTTAAATTAGTATCTTGTGTATTAGTGGGGCCTGTAAGAATATGCATTCCACTAATCTACTGTTCACCTAAATAAACTTTACCCATAAATTATGCCCACCTTCTAAATATGGCCTTGCCGCCAGCATTATCGCGCATATAAGCAACTGTTACTAAATCATAATCTTCATTTGGAGTATAAGATGAAGAAGTGGTAATGCCTTTAATAAAGGTGCTTTTATAATAATTATTAATATGGACTATTTGCTCAGGTTCTTCACCATTTTCTTGCTATGAAGCTGATAAATATTTTTCTAATACAATAGATAAACCATCGGTTGATTCTTCAGGTATTAACTTAATATCTCCACCAGTTTCAAATTTAACCTATCTACCTAATTTTAAAATTGGATTGATTATATTTAAAGTCCATAAACTTTCATCTGAACCATTAGGTATTCTTTGAGCCGCATCACTTGAAATATAAACACTATTATAAAATTTTACTGGTAAATTGATATCTTGTTCTTCAGATATTGCTTCTGCAAATTCTGGACTAAAGACTCCCATATTATCTGAATAATCAGAGCCGTTAATATTAAAAGCATTATAAAAACCTGTAGATAAATTATACTCTGCACCAGTACGTAAGAAAGAACTACCAATATGATGCATATGTGAGTTTAATTCATCTTTTTGCCCAAGCTATGTATAATTAGCCATATTCGCTTGGGTGGCACGATCTGCATAAGTCGCATAAAAAGCACCACTTGCCAATAAAGGCAAGCGCATTATATTATTATTATCATTAGAACTTAATATTTTAAAACTGTCAGTACTAGAAAGACTTTCGTTTATAAAGTTTACAGTATCATTTAACAATGTCCTCGCTGCGTCTGAAACAGTTGCTTTACTGGTATTTACATCTAAAGTAAAAAATCCAAGTCCTTCATTAAAAATTAAAGTACCGGCCTGTAATGCTGGCACTGAACCACTTGATGTATTAGTACCATTAACACCTCTATAAATTTTTAATGGAGTTTTTTCTGTTGCCATCTTTAAAAGACTCCTTTCTTGTCAAATTCACTATTATTATATAAATTTTTAATTAATTTCATTATTTTAATTCGGCCGCTTATAAAAAGAAAAAGGGAAGTTAAAAACTTCCCCTATAAATATATATTAAGTCCAAGCAACTGGCACAGCTGCCCAACCCGTTCCTGTCCAATAGCGCAAAAAGTTATTCTTCTTGCCGCCAGTGTCAATCCAAAGTGCGCCAACCTAAAAATTACTGCCTGCAGGTTGAGTTGCAGAAACAGTAATTAATTTACTAATAGAATCTTTTACCATTGTTGTTGTAACAAGTTTAGATTTAGGTGCTGGCAAACTTTGCGCAGGGGTATTCTGTGGATAAAATTCAAAACCCAAATCCCCTTCTACATAATTTTTCAATAAATTATTAACGATATTAAAATCTAAATATTCTTTATTTACTACATGAGCTGCATTAGTAATAGGTGCAGAAATGCTAATAGTTGCACTATCGCGCATTTTTCCGCCATCGAGTGATAAGTAATCCTTCATACCGCCAGCCTCAAGCAAATTGCGCACAGTAGTATAATATAAAATATCATTATTATCTAATATTAAGACCTTTGCGTTATTAAGACCACCAGTTAAAGGTCCAACCTTTCCAGGCCTGTTATTATATAAATGTTCACTGGTAATTATTTTTACTGCGCCAGTAATAGTTATATTTTCAGTAGTCAAAGTCCCTGAAAAAGACGCTTTAGACCACATAGCCTCTAATTCTTCAAGCTTCTCTTGGACGGTTTTATTTTTATTTACACCCTCACGAATGACAACACCTTTGCCCTATTCGCTATTGTTAGGGTCAACATAAAACACGCCACTCGCCATTGTTTCAGGATAAATAATAATTGCACCATCAGAGGTCTTGAGTGTCTTTACATATTCATTTGCCAAAACTCATTTTCCTCCTTTTTATCTTCTATAAATATCTCTTTTTTTATTAAATTATATTAATAAAAAATGTCCACAAAATAAAAAAGAGGGAGAAGGTTATTCTCCCTTATTTTTTTTATTATAAATCAATCCAACTTAAACTTTCTAGTGCGGCTATACGAGCATAAATTTCTTCTTCTTTATCAGCTAAATAATTACTAGCTTCTAAATCTTTAATATCTAAGCCATATAACACCTTACCTTTTGTCGGTCGAGTGCTTAAGTTATAAGTAAAATATCTTGGATTTTTTTCATCTAAAACTTTATTAAGTTTATAAAACCTAAATGAGAAAGTAACATCGCCGGCATACTTAGTTGCTTCGCCTCCAATAGCCCAGGGAATGAGCATCTTGGGCGAATCGGGGTTATTATAAGTGGTTACGTCATAATATGGAACGGCATATACCCGCGATTCCCCACCAGCATTTATATATTGTATTACACAAGTTGTAGTAGATAAATCGATATTATCAAAAAATCTATCTACAATAAAATATAAACATTCTGCCCTATGATCTTTTTCCACACTTAAAAAATCTGGCGTTTCAACAGTTCTTTTGTTTAAGTCAATTTTATAAATGGGTTCACTACTAGGGAGTAAAACTGCCAAGGTGGGAGGATTTACGTCATAAATCTATGATAAATATTTTTCATATTCCGCGGCAGTTGTTATCATTGTTTGTTACCTCTTTAATTAGATTTGCGCAACCTTGAATAATAAGCTATAAGTAGGTTCAGACTGACTGCCATTGAGGTTATTAATAATTTTAACATAATAATAACCTGAAGCATTGGTTGTATAACGAATAGCAAGGTCAGTGGTTTGAACAGTTTCAGGTAGGAGAGCTTCATCGTTTTCATGAGGATGCTGTTTTCCACTTTCCGCATAATCATTCCTATAATCGCATTTATACCATTGATAAGTGTATCCATCAGTAGCTACCTCAGGGTTAAGAGTAACCTCTAATACAGCTGAACCATTTTCCATTTCAATTTCGACCATACCGTCTTCAGAAGTAGGTAGAGGTCTCACGATAATGGGCTTTGCGGCTGGCTTGGTAACACGGCAAACTTCAGACTGTGTGGTCATTATACTATTATTTAAATGGTTAGTAACGATTACACTATAACTACCTTCTTCATTTGCAATATATTCATTCTTATTAGCATTTTCAATAAGATTTTCTTTAGAATACCATTGATAAGTAAGCTCACCACCATCAGGGCTTTGCGCAAGACAAATTAATGATACAGGAGTCATATCTGCATCAAATAATGAACTTGTGGGGAAGCTATTAATTACAGGCTTACTTGCAACAGGAACTACGCATTTAGTAGTATCTATTGTATCAGAACTAATCTACACACGATTAGTAATAGTCGCAAAATAAGTGCCAGTCTCAGAAATGGTACAAGCATAGAATCTTTCATAATAAGTATTTTCAGGAATCGGATCGCCATCAGTGACTTCCGCAATTTGATAACCGGAAATATTCTCATCGTTTTCTACCTTAGTATAATAAGCTTTACCCTTCACAAAATTGCCATCATTACTCAGCACATATTCATCAGGCAGAACTGTAAGTTTGCTATCACCACTAGGTACAATATGACCATTTTGCATATGAGTCCAAGAGATGGAGATAACTCCGGCATCTTGACTTTCAGCTTGCACACGAAGGATTTGAGACTAGTGATCCCTTTCACCCTCAAGATTGATTGTTTCAGGCAAATCTTCAAACAATACAGGTTTTTCCGCGGTTTGACCACCAACAGGATTAGTATCAACAAAACGACTAAGGATTAAGTCATTACGATCAATAACCTCTATCGCGCTATCATCTTCTATATCTAAATCAAGAGCAGGATTAATTACTGCACTTGCGGTCAAAGTACTAAAACTATAAGTAATTTTAGGCTTTTCTTCATTAGTTTTACTAATAAAACGCACAGAAAATTTAATTGTACCTGCGCGACTAGTAATTTCAGAAGAAATAGGCCAACCAAAAATAATCTTGCCAGGCTTACTTATAATATCGCGCACCCAAGGAATAGAAACATTCTTTTCAGTAATGCCTTTAGCATCAGGCGCAGTTTCCCACTATATATAAATTTCTTTAGTATTTAAGTCAGTAGCATCAAAATAGCGATCAATTTCAAAATAAAGTATTTCGGCAATTTCATCGCCCTTTACTGATATACCATTCTTTTTAAAACTGGGAGGTACAGTAATAGTTCTTGTATTTGCATCAATCACAAATACTTCTTCATCTACTGGTAAAATAGTATATTTAAATTGTCTATTTTTTGAAGGGTCATAAGTTGGTGAATTATTAGAAGTATCATCATGGTCATATTTAGCTAATTTAGTAATATAACCAAAATAATCTTCTAAAGTAGTGATTTCCGCACCATCTTGCATTTCATTATGCTTTTTCAAGATTTTATTGGCCTCTTCAAATAATTTACGATATTTAACAGTATTTTCACTATTTACATAAGTAATCATTAGCTTTTAACTTCCTTTCTATTAAAATTGTGAGTTAGGAAACGAATTTCCTAACTCACTTTATTTTAATGTTTCTTATTGTTCTTTATCTATTTCTACCCATAAGTCTAAATCTGCTTCTGGAACAGTTACCATTTCGACAAATCTCTTATGGTCTTTAGTAAGAACTTTTCCTTCATCGGCAAATAAGGAGTAATAGCGCACTGAATATGCGCCCTCAATATAAATAGGACTATCTATTATTCCATTAGTGCCTAAGTATCTATAAACTGTAGATTTTCTCATTTTACTTCTCCTTATATAACTGTATAATTATAAGTAACATTAACATTGCCAGTGGTAAGACCAGTAAGATTGGGCAGATAGTCATCAGATTCGGGTGCGCTATATTTGTTAATATTTTCTTGGTCAGAATACATATTTACTGTTGTAATAGTACGATCAGTAGGATTCTAACGAAGTACCTGATAATACTATTGATTACTACGCATACTAGTAATATAACAACCTCTTTCTGCATCACCGAAATTAAAAGTTGATATTTTTGTTTGATAAGCAAATGCCTGATTACCAATAAAATCAAAATGACCTGTAATTGTAAATGACTCATTATCAACTGGCGAACCACTAAACGCATAAGCGTCAAAACGACAAACTCTATCAGGGTTAATATCAATACGATTTAATTTTAACACTGGTACATTAACAACGTTATTCTTACGGATTGAAGCCATACAATAAGCTCCAAAACGCTCTATAGTACCAGGAATTTCGATATATTGTAATGAACCCATTCCTTCAAAGCAACGCATTGCAAAATCAATTACATTCATTCCGGCGGGGTCTTTATACCAGAAGATATGAGTAATATCATTATTATTTCTAAAGCCATTAATGAAACTAGTGTCTGATTGACTTGCGGCTCCCAATATACCAATAATAGGTTGATTATTATAACGAGTTGGCAATGTTACTTTACCAGACAATGAATACTCAGGCTTAACGCTAATATAATAGCCACTTTGCTCATGATATGTTCCAAAAGTGAAATCAAAAAATTTCTCATCAAATGGAGCATCATAAACATTGGCAATTTCATAAACTGCATAGAATTTATAATCTTTAATTGAGCGCATAGACCCTAAATCAACCTTACGACCGCTCTTACTAGTCGAATAACCAATATGTTTATAAGTGCTTTCTAATGGTAATGCTGACTCATCTTTATGAGGAACAATTGTAGGAGGATAAAGCTTCTCATTGTAAGTAACCTCTATCTCATCAATTAATGTATCATCATCATTATAGAAAGACATTTTATATTTATGTTTAATATAAATAGCATAGAAGGTATAATCCATAACACCTTGTGTACAAGACCATTCTTCCCAAGCTTCATTAGTAATTATATTTTCACCTGCGGCATCAGTTGCCCAACCAAGGAAATCGTAATTCGGCTTTGGTTTTGGAGTATAAGTAGTATAGGGATTAGAGAATCGTACAGTAGTGCCAGATTCAAAATCATCCGCAGCAATCTTCTATATACCAATGATATTTTTCTTACCATCTTCATCTATCTATACAAATGTACCAGAATAACCGGGTTTTACATTCTTAAAGAAGAAATTAAGATTAGGATAATAATTATTGCTCTGTAAAGTATTACGAATATAGCCTTCATCAATTATATCACTATTTTCAATATAGATATATCCAGTAATTTCAGGCATTGCAGTAGCCGTACCTTTGAAGATAGAACTATATTTTTCAACATAATCTTTTAACATGTTTATGTCAACAATAGATTCATACTTATTGATGACTTTCTTGAATAATTTGCCATCAATAAGCAAACTATCCCATTCTGCGGCATCCCAAGTCCAAGCGTCTAAACCATAGTGACCATTATCCTTATAATATTCTTCAGAAGCATTATAAGTATAACCTTCTGTTAATTTTTCATAAGGCATCCAATTTACACCGCGCAATGATATCTAAAGCTGCCCTTGGTTTGGCTAAAGCTTAATACGAGTTAAAGCTTTTAATAATTTATAACTATCATAACCAAAGTAGTCACCATTAATACTTAATACATTCAAACCAGTTTCAGTTGCAGTATCTAAATTATTAGTTAAATCTTCAATATATAATCCAGCAGGAGGAGTCCAAGTGGAAAAATTCTCTTCTGTAGGTGCTTCATAAGAAGTAACTAAGTCTTTCAGTTGCGAAGCTTCAACCAAATTAAGATTTGTTAATGTTTTAGGTATATGTAAAGTATTAAGTGCAACCCCTTCCGCGAATACAATATTCTAAATATTAGAACGCACTGCGCGGAAAGATTGTAATTTTTCACTACTGGAGAAGTCTAATGTTTGCACATTTTCAATAAATACACCAGTAAGATTTACTTCTTTTAACATTGGCTTACCTTTTGCACTATTCTTAGAAGCATCAAAGCTAGGCGGATTAGTCTTTAAGAAGTATCCAGGATATTCTGAACCAAGTAATAATCTCTACAAACGTGACGCACCTAATGCTCTAAATTCACGCCAATAAAGAGTACTCATATCACCAATATCTTGTAAGAAGCTCGCGCCATAAATATAAAACAATTGTTCGCCATATTTAGCACCGCTACGACGTCCAATAGGCATATTACCAGGAAGTTGCATATAAACAGCTTTATCACCCTTATATAACTACGGTTCCATTGAACTATTATCACCGCCAATAGTAACATATTGACGTTGATAAGGAATTATCTTGACTGCCAAATCGGCATCTAAATAATTGGTTTTAATAGGATTGCCATCGGCATCCTTCTTTTCAACACCATTTTCCATAACATAATATGGTGAATATACAAATCCATCTGGTAACGTAGTAGTATTATTATCAATATATTTATCAGAAGTTTGATTTATATCGTTAGCAATAATACGACCTTGTATTGAGGTACCTGCACGCGCATATTCGCCCCAGCCTTGGAATGAATCATAAAAATTAATACGATTCATTAAAAATTGCTGACGTGATAAACTGCGATCGCCCTGTAAAGCGTAGAAATAAGTACCATCACCATCAATAGCTTTATCACCGTCTTGATTTTGATAACCATCACCTGCGGCATTAGTAATAGAAATATACTTCCAATACTCATCTAAATTTAAAGCCATTAAAGGACGAATACCTCTCATCGCAATAGAGCCACATTCGTCAGGGTCAGCTAAATACCATTTTTCAATATGGTCAACATCACGCTGCAATGCCGAACGAGTATCATTATCGCCAGTAGAAGAACCAAGCAAAGGAGTAGTGGCTTTTTTAGTATTAATGTTTATAATACCACCACCATCCCCGCGCATCTGGAAATACTTAGCTTTTAAAGCATCTTTAAAACAAGTATAAAGATTTGCCCATAATACGCTATCATTGGTCGAGAAGCAACCTTCTTCTTGAGCATTTACATAATACTCGAAAGAAGGAATACCAGTATTATTAATACCCAATTGCGTATCCATATCATAAAAAATAGGATACCAAATATAGTCGCCGCCTTCTTTTTGCGGACCCCAGGACGCCATCATACAGTTCTTTCCACGACTATCATAGCAAAGGAAAATTTCTGTAATTAAGAAATACACTAAGCAATATTCTAAATCGAAGTGTTCAGGAAGCTCTTTCTTAAATTTGGCTAAACGATATTCTTGAGTATCAAAATAATAAGTAACGCTATTAATGGTAACTGCGGGATTAAGAACTTCAATATTATCAGTTGCATAATCTTCAGGAGTTTGTTTAATTGTATTAAATACATTGGTATAAGTTTCAACTGTACCAGTCTAATAAGTACCAACTTTATCAAGATCTTGTACATAAACATAACCAGTAATTTTAGCATAAGCGCGGAATACATCACTATCAGAAAATGTATAAATAATATTACCGCTACTATCAGTGCCATCAACAGTACCCCATTCAGCACTCTTTAAAATATCTTCAGTTAATCCAGCTTGAATTAAATTATTCTTAACGTCATCATAAGCCATTGTTACTTCTGTTGGATTAAATAAAATTGTTTCTTCAACAGTAGGAATTTTTGCCGCAGAATATTTTTTAGTATGAACGAATGTAGCATTTTCACCATATTGTTTTACCGCATACTTATTAATTAAATCGTCTTCTTTGCCGACATAATCAACACAAGTACTCCAAACCCATTTACAAGCGCGCTCCCAGTTTTCCATCTTCTTAAACAAAGAAGCATTTCTATTCTCAGGAGTAGAATATTCTTCGGGAGCATAACCACCATCAGCTAAATCTTCAGTAGTTACACCGCCACCAGTTATATCATAAATATAATCCAAAAGATCAGAATCAGTATGATAACGATATTCGTAGCTATCTGTTACTATTGGGCCGCAACCCTTAGAGTTTGCGCGCTCGTCGCCATTAAATACAAGACCTTCAGTATTCATTCCAGCACGACGCATTTCATCTTGAGTCATGCTAAAACTGAATTCTTTACGCTTTAAAGGATCTCTGAATGAGCAGAATGTGCGGCCGTTATCTGAGAATTCCCAGCACTCAGCCATTTTACGCACGGCTTTATTGCCTAAGAATTTTTGGCTTATCTTTTTATTGGGCTTAAATCCATAAGCTTCATCAGAACCTTTATCCAAAAGTAGATTAAAACGGCCTAAAAATGTATAAGTTTCTCCATTTTTGCGGAAACCTAATACAGGAAAACCTTGTACACTTGTACGATAATCTTTTATATTCGGCCAATCATATGGTTTATAAGTAGTAACTGCAATATAATAATTACCAACATTTTCAGCATTTACAATGGTTTGATCAGCTAATTTTTTATATTTACCAGCATCATTTAGCTCATAATAGGTGGTATTTTCATCATAAGAAGTCGCAACTTCATAATTCTCTTTCGATTCAGTAAATGCACCCACACTATTGTAATCATTAATAGGATGTTTTGTATAGGCATTTGCAACAAAATTAGCCATACCCATATTATAAGTACCGGAAGATTCCATATAGTCAATTTTTACAGTAAATTTAGTAGTACCTACTGTATAATTATCATAATAGAATGCATCGAGATGGCATTTATCTTCTTTATTCTTATAAGCACTTTCAAAAGGTCCAGCATTCATATACATATTAATATTTTTATCTGAACCCTTAGTTTTTATTTTATAATTGCGACGAGGATAAAATTCAGAGGAGGTGCCTTGAACCTGAAGTGTTACGCCAGTATTATTTAAATCTTCGTAAGCAGTGGTAGTGAAGCTTGGACAATGATGTTTATAATACTCTTCAATTGCCGCAATTTCACCCTATTCAGCAAGAATGCCAGCGATTTCTTTATCCTCTTTAATTTTAGTAAGCAATTCACCATTTTCATAAGCCCTATCTAAACCAGTATTAACAAAAGTAACGGTTGCGCCATTAACCTTAACTGCTTTTTTATAAGGCATATTCTTCAATGAAGTATTAGTTACGTCAAAAATCAAATAAGGCATTAAATAATCATCAGGATGAGTCTGATTATAAAGAATCATATCTTCATAACGTAATCTAGGTTCGTTACCAACACTTGGATCAAGAGAAGCAATACTGTTTTGGTCGTAAATTAAAACATCCTTAAAATCAACAGCATAATTCTTTAAAATATTTAATAAGTCTAAACTTTCAGAATAAACGCGCACTTTATATAAATCAATATCACAGTTACTTGAATTAAATTCAATGGCTGAACTTGTGATATTAACTGCACTATCCACTGTAATCTTATTAACACCCGTTAAAACGCCATTAACATAGATTAAAATTAAATTAGAGTCAGGTGAGAATACTATACTTAAATTGATTAACTAATTTTCAACATAGGCTACATTAACAGTATCGGTACCATCACTAAAGAAAGCATCCTGTGGCCCTAAACATAATCCAGTAGTACCGGTAATATATTTACAAAATGCATTTGCTGTAGATATCTATTTATAAACTTGATTAAAGACTAAATCATCATATTCTTTACCCAATAATTCTAATGCTTTATCATGTAAGAAAGCATCGTAATTATCATACTTGTCTTGTGCAAGGAATGCATCATAAGCAACCTGATCATCAGAATAACGAGTGATTTCTTTAATTAATTTATTATAATTACTAATATTCTTAACTTTAAATTGGAACTCAAAGGTACATTTTTTAATACCGCTAACGTTGGAATTTAATGTCATTGGGCCAATAGGAATTGAAAACTTAGCACCATTACTTATGCGCAAACAAGTATTATTATTCTCATCCAGAAGCCAACCATTATTATACCAGTTAAAATTTTCAAATGTTGCTTTATAATCATTATACTACCATTTTTCACGATTCGCGGCAGATTCACTATTTGAGCGACCAGTCGCATCAAATGAAAGCATTAAGTTCTCAGCAATAATATTCATATCACGATTAGGGTCAGTCTTTACATTAAATGCGATTTCGCGACGCACTTCACGTTCGCCCTCACCGCAAGAAATATAGTAAAGATTTTCTTCATCGGTAGTGACATCAGTAATTTCAAAAATCTTATACTCTGAAGTAGAAGTAAAGTTTATTACCTACTACTTAGATTCAAGTATTTTTGCATCTTTATAAAAATTAACAATCGTATTAGTTGGAGCTTTTGGATCGTAAGCCAAGAAAGGAATTTGAATTTTATCATAATTATAGTATTCATTCTTATAAGAGCCAATCCAAATAATTGGCAAATCATTTGAACCACTATTATAAGCAAATTCAAATTCAATAGGTTCTGGGCCAGCACCTTGTTTATTATTT
Organism: Clostridium sp.; assembly: GCA_022785265.1. GTDB lineage: Bacteria > Bacillota > Clostridia > Clostridiales > Clostridiaceae > Clostridium. Next base: position 144,258 of record JALFQD010000409.1, read on the forward strand.
TCATAAGAATATAACTCAAAACGAGCTGTATGAGTGCCATGCTCTAATGTTGCAGTATTTATTGTATAAGATTTTTCACCATTATTATTATAATCTAATATCTGCTCACTTACCAATTCATTATCTACATAAAATAGTAATTGTTTAGTAATTGCGCCAGACACATTACAATACATAATAGGTTTAACTGTAGAACTATATAAAGTTAAAGGTGAAAATTTAGAGCTACGGCTAAGAACCAAATCAACAGTCGTAACTTGAATATTACGTTTTATAGAAATACCACTATTAACACCGGAAGCGGTCATCCACAATGAACTCGTGGTATTAGCTTTTAATCGTTTACCAAATTCAAATTGTGTTCTTTCGCCATTATTAACTTCAAATGTACCGCGCATATAAGGAGTGCCTTCATCTTTAATGCCTTCATATAAAGCCCAATTAATGGTTAAAACATCATCTTCATAATCACCATTGGCATCTTGTTTTGCGGTCGCAGTCACATAAGTGGAAATTTCTGTACCATTAATAACAGTAGAATGCGTTAAGCCTTCAACTTTAAAGGTCATGTTGCGGCCACCGCTAGGATTATCTCCACTACCTCCACCACCGCCACTTATAGACAAGCGTGCGCAGTATATCTAATCATTTGGTTCATCAATAGTTAATATTTGATAAAAAGCGCCATCGTTTTTATTTAAAATTAAATCACCTTCATGGCAATTTTCATAATTTTCTATTTTACTTAATACTAAAATATAACCAGTCTCTAAATCTGGATCTTCTACTGGTTTTTCATCAGCACCATAAAATAATGACACACCATTATTACCTAATAATATACGTTTCCCATCAGCATCCATAAAAATTTGGCCGCTATCTTTTACCATATAAATATAGCCTTCATTATATTTTTCAATATCTAGCCTATCTTTAGTCGTACGGACGGGTCTAAATGCAGTTGCCATTATATTTTTTAACTCCTTTCTATCATTTCGTAACATAATAAAAAAAGGGGAAAGGAACAAAAGCCCCTTTCCCTTTCTATTATTCCTCTAAGGAAATTAAAAATTATACTTATTTATTTATTGGAATTCGTCCAATCAATTAAAACGTACCCCAGACCAGATCAAATGTTACAGTAGCAACACCGGCAGAAGAAGTGGTATTAATGGATATATTCTGATTACCAGTGGCCGCAACATAGTTAACCTGAGCGGTCATAGCGCTGGGGTTGTCTTGAGTCTTTACAGAGTGTACAACGCCTTTGCCATTTTCAGAAGCTGCGACACTAAAAGTATCGATATCATTATGAGTATCAGTATCCTTCAGAGTATATTCTTTAGCAGTTACGCCAGTGATATGACCATATTTATCATAAGCTACTTCATGAGCAGTAATGACAAGGGCCTCACCAACTTTCTGACTAACCTTGGTAGCAGTAGGAGCTGCAACAGCAGTGCCAGCCGCGCCATGGCTAATCTTTACATTCTGATATTTACCATCCTCATCAGCATTATTAGCAGCAATAGCAATATTATCGCCAGCCTCAACGGTCATCTGACCAACAACGTTGGCGGCCATGCCATCGGGAGCAAGCTTAATACCAATCTTACCAGCATCTTCAACGCGAGCAAAACTATAAGTAGTATTTTCTTCATCGCCGGAGGGGACAACATACCACTTTAAACCGCTTGTGATAACGCCACCAACTTCATTGCCAGTAGCAACGATTAAGTCACCGGTCTTTACATCGGCAGCCGTCGCACTACCTTCAACACTGCCCGCAGGAATGGTGAAGTCGCCAGTGGCCTTATAAGTCCAACCAATTTCCTGAGCGCCAGTAGGAACGGAAGTAGCAACTCCCTTGAACACCATGGCATCCATACTCTGCTTGGCAGCAGTAATCTTATCATCAATAACCTTGGTGGGGATAGTAGCAATACCATTTACGAAAGAAACAGATTCACCACCAGCAAGCTGAATCTTAGGATCGAAAGTATTGGTTACACCAACATCATTAGAAGTGTCCTTAACGGTTACTTTATAACCAGCGGCCTGAGCATCAATAGCAACGCCTTTTAAAGTCGTATCAACCGCGGCAATACTAATTGCAGAACCATTCTGAGTAACAGCTACATTATCACCACCAGCAATGCTGAAATTAGAACTGGCACTACCGGTAAGGTCAGACTTTAAAGTGATCTTAGCAGTATTATCAGTTTCCTTAGTTTCACCACTTAAAGAGAAATGGCTACCTTTAATCTTAACAGTTTTGGCAGCGGCATCAGTACTCAAGCTAATATCATTACCATCAGCAGCAAGCTTGAAGCTATCTTTTACAGAATCAGTCGAAAGACTATCTTTAACTGCGTTTTCAATAGTAGCAACTTGACCAGTTTGAGAAACTGTAAAAGTATTGGACTCAATAGTACCAACTTCAGTAGTAGCGTTAATAGTAATATCACCATTAGTACCACGCTCTAACTTAATTGCGTTACCAGCCTTTAAATTAACTGAACCAATTTTACCTTTGCGGGTAGCATCTGCAGCATTGTCGCGATTTAAATCAATCGCTACGCCACCAGCAATCGCACTGGAACCAATTGAATAGGTATCACCAGTCAGTTTAATACCATCAGCGCCATTAGCAGTTAAAACAAGGTCGGCACCAACAAACTTCAGAGTAGCAGACTTATTTTCAGTATCATCAAGGTTTTTACCATCACGAGAAAACTTGAGGGTTGTGGTTGCAGTTGCAGCATTTTCAGCCACAGCGACAGCAGTACTTACAGAAGAAACCTGAGTATCAGTATCAGGATTAATTTGTACCCATTGCTGACCATTATAAACACAAAGAATGTTTTCAGCAGTAGCGTAATAAAAATGACCGATTTCATTAGAAAGGTCAGCACCCGTAGGCAAATTAGCTATAGCCGCAACAGTTATTACGCCTTCGTTAAGAGCAACAAGCTCAGTAGCGGATTTACCAAAGTATAAACGATTAGTATCATTAGTTAAATAGAAAGAGCCCTCTTTAATACCAGTTTTACCGGTCATCAAGGTGTTTAAATTAGCCTGAGAACCCCTTAAAAATCCAACATTAGCCATTAATTAAATCTCTCCTTTTAGTTAGATTATTCACCAGTAGGAATATCAGCCCACTGTAAAGCAGTTTCTATAGTAGTAATACGAGTTTCGTGATCTTCTACAGAAATTTTTAAATTAGATACAACACTTTTGAGGCCAGGAGTAGTTACCTGCTCTTCGCCTTCACCAGTTGTAGTATCATTAATAATATCTTCAAGAGCCTTTACGCGAGTGTTTAGCTCTACTGTAGGATGTTCTTGAATTTTGTTAACTGTATCTTGCAAATTACCGACAGTGGTATTCATAGTAGTTAAACGTTCTTCAAGAGCGTCTAACATACCGTCGATTTCACCAACATCAACAGTTACCCAAGTGCCATCGCCGCGCAGGAATTTAGTCTAGTCGCCCGCACCAGGAGCAGGAACATAACCAGCTTTACCAGCCGCATCAGACGTAGCACCAACCATTGTTTCGATTTTAACAAGGTCAGATATAGGTTTATTTATCCATTTTTCGCTTGTTGAATCATAAACTAGAACATCATTAGTGCCAAGGGTTTCAGAAAGATTAATATTACCTAATTCACCAAGAGAAATTTCGCTGGGGACTACTCCACCAGAGCTGGTAGAACCAGTAATTTCAATATCACCCAAGAACAAACGACCAGTTTGAGAATCAGCCGCCGCAGTAGTAAAATATAAAGTGTCCTTATCTTTTACTGCCAACTTGGCATAATTATCGTATAGACCGCGCAAGAATTTTACATACTGAGTCAATAAAATTCGCTCCTTTCTTTTAAATTCTTCACATAATAGTTAAATTTACTACTTATCAATTAAAACGACTTGGCCTTATTAAGACCAAGTCGTTTTAATAAAAATTAAGTCTTGCTTTCTAAAGCGGCAATTCTTTGTTCTAAACTATTTATCTTATTCCATAAACGTTTAATATAATTATTTAAAGTAGCTTCACCAGTAGGCTCAATAATACTATCAGTAGTTTCATTAATATAGCCTTTAACTGTGCTTGAACCAACATCAGCACTTATGCCCTTAGTATATTTATGCTTCCCAATAATATGACCAGCTTCATCATATTCTATATCATATAATACAGGCTCTTCTGTATTAGGCTTATCACTTGTATCAACCACAGAAATTTTATGTGCAACCTATAATTGGTCATTAACAGTACGCGGCAACATCCAATCGCTTTGATATTCTTGAATACGGCTTAACCACATTGTTTTTTCAGGATCTGCTAAAGTATTTGCTTTAGCAGTTAATTCAGCGGCATTGGTTAATTCTAAAGTGCCTTCAGTAAATGTTGCTCCAAAAGAAAGTAATTCATTATAATAGTGCGGTTCGCGTTTACCTCCAACAGGAACAAATACGCCCCTTAATTGAATCCATTTATTAACTGAAGTTATTTCTAAAGGTTTCTGTGTTGAAGTAGTTTTAAGTAGACCGCCGGAAGCCATACTGCCGCGCACTGGCACTTCAGCAGTAATCGGCGCACTATAAATTGTACTATCTTCAGGAATTGCCGTAAATATATCGCGTGGGTGACTGGTTTCATAGGGATTACTATTACCTCGCGCAGTTACACTATTCTCAAATTCGGCTATCCATCGCAGATATAAATTATATTCAGTATCAGTAAGATTACCGCTATTTTTCTCTTCAAGCCAAGCCGCAAGTAAAGCATCTTTATTTTCTATCACTTTTGGATTATCAAGATTAAATATTGCGCCTTGATAAGAAAGTTCAAGCATCCTACTAAAATAAGGCTAATAATTTAAATTATTAATTACTATGTCTTTAAAATGAGTGGGCAATGGCGCAATCTTATTTTGTTTACCAACAACATGCCCAGTTTCATCAATAAGATAATCACGCAATAAAATACTGCCGTTATACTTATCATCAGTATAAGTCATATTATAAAGATCATAAGCATTAGGATTGTTTTCTAATGAAGGTTTAATGTCTTCGAGCCTATGATAATTATGATGAATGCTTAAAATATTATTATTTTTATCATTATTAATATTAACAGTAATCCATTGTTTATTAATCATAGCGGGGTCACTATGTTCATATTTATAAATATCTTTATTAATAACATCATCGCTGTCTTTGCTAAAACAATAAGTATTTTTAAAGAAAGGAATGTTAGCATCGCACCATTCTCTTGTAGGCTCTTTTCCCTCGCCAAAAGCTTCAGTTAAATCAATTAACATCAAGCCATCTACATGTCTTTCACTATCAGTTTTTTCAAAATAAAGCTTAAAAAGAGGATATATTACACCTTGTGTAACAAGCATTTTCTGACGACCTGAATGACGATACCAAGGCGTACGTATCTCATAATTCTTAGCTATATCTAATAAAGGCGAATGTAAACCTCCTTCTTTATCAAAGAAAAAGCCTATATCTGATACACCCCATTCAGTATGGCAAGCAATATAAAAAACATGATTGATTGTCTTTGGAATATCAATAGACTTTCCTGATTCTAGTCCACCAATATCAAAACCTTCTGACATAGGCTCTATTTCTACTGAAGTCCTACCATCAAAAACTACATATGGACTAAGTGTAAAATCACCCCAAAATGAATTTTCAAGTGATGGATCAGGAAGTAAATTAGTTAAAATAATGCCATTTGTTTTAGGAGGCTCTTTAGTAAAATTAATACTATTTGTCTAATCGGTATTAATCTTAGCACTAATTATTTTACCAAACTAATCAACTGTCAATAATGATTTAGGTGTAAGAGTATCGAATGTATTTAAAATATCATTCATCAAATTGATACAGCCCTAAACTGTTTTATTATCACGAGATGTTTCATTATCAATCTCTAATAATGCATTTAATTTAAGAATTAATCCATGAATAGTATTCAGTCCATCAGCAAATCCAACTAATTCACTAAATTCATAGCCCATCTATTGGCCTATTAATGATAAACCATCAACAACTACTTTATAATCAGTATCCCATTTTTGTCCAATAGTGTAGTCATAATCATATTCTTTAGAACCATCAATTGCTTCAATATAATAATTAACATCATCAATAAATTCATAATAATACTTTTCTTTAGTATCCGCGCGGTTTTCGCCGACTAAAAGTCCTTTAATCGCAATAATACTAGTCCAAGCTTGGCCTAAAGGATAATTAGTTTTTAAAGCTGTCTATTCATCAATACTTAAATCAGTTAAATCATAACCGACAATCTGATAATTAATGCCTTCCTCTAATACATATTCATCTCTATCAAGTGCGGCAATGGGAGGAGTTGCAAGGGTTAAACCTTCAATATAAGTTTTATTGGCAGTATCCCAGATTTGACCAACCTGATATTGTTCTTTAAAGCTTTCAAATTCTTCCGCAGACATACCAGCACTATTTTCAACTTGAGTAATTTGATAAATAACACCATCGCGGAATACCCATTCGCGCTCATAGGTTGAACCAATTAATGTAAGTTCAGTTTGGCCCTCTTCATAATAACCCAAAACAATACCATCAATAAATTCTCGACCATAGGGCCAAACTTCATGATTTTCATAAATTGAACCATATTTTTCTTGAAGTTCTTGAATTTTTTCTTCAGTAAGGCTTGTACCACTACCAATTTCTTTGGCTATATAATAATCAACACCATCTTGCATATTATAATATAACTTCTAATCGGTTGTAGCAACATATTGAGATAATGTGACACCAGGGACTACTTTATCTCCTTCAGTCCAAACATCTCCAATAACGTATTTTTCTAAAAGCTCATCAATATCTTCTAAAGCAGAAATTTGATATTGAGTTCCAACAGCCATATCATAACGGGACACTTGAACAACTTCAGCAACACTAGACGCCAACTAAATGCCTTGTCGCACCTTAGTGTCACTAATAGACCAAGCAGTACCAACATTTAATCCACTTGTACCAGCATCAACAATATAATATTTTTTATCAGGTTTAAAAATATAAGATAAACTAGTCTAATCACTAATTTTTACATCAATAATATCTGGCGCGAGAACTATACCATCTATTACATCAGTAATTTCAGTGTTCCACTTTTGGCCCACTTTAAAATGTTGATTAATATAAGTGGCCTAATCTTTATCAAATTGTGCATTTGAACCATCTTCTAAATAGACAATATAATAATTACGTCCAGGTTTAAATACATATTTACCATCTACAGAAGCAACTGTTGTAAGTAAACCTTCTTTATATCTTTTAACTAAGTCAGTATTGCGAATACGATAATATTTTTGATTTTGATAATATATTTTATCTAAATCGATATTATTAAAATCTTGTAAATCAACATGATTATCATTATTAGTAACAATAATCATACCCATTAAATCATGTACTGAATTAATACATCCTGCGAGAGTATTAACTTTATCAGTATCATAAGTATATCCATTGCCTTCTGAATTAATATTTACAAGCCGTAAGCCATTTTTATTGTCCCAATCAATATTAAGATTGCGATTTAAAGAGCCATTCTACTCTTCTGAGCCATAAACCAAATCCCAGATATGAGCTAATGTATTACCAAGAGAAGGCAACATGATACTAATTTCTTGAGTATCTTCGCTTACTGCTAAACGATTAGTGCCATCATGTTGATTATATAAATGGCCGCTATATCCAGTAGGCTCAATAGAAATTTTATCTGTTATATTTTCATCAGCATAAGAAATATGTTCGGGGTTAAAACCCGCCTTATTATAATAAATGGCGGCCGGTATCTTGCTTTCTGCATTTTGCCACTATTTAGTTTCCGTATTAAAATACTGCTTTTGACTTGTATTATTTTCAGTATCCATCTTAATTTGAAACCAAGAAGTCTCTTCATCAGAAGGATAATCTTTTACATCATTGGTTAAAATAGTGGAATTAGTAAATAATTCACTTTTATTACCATTTTCATCAAGCACTGGACCAGTAAATTGTTCTGCGCCTTTAACCCTTAATCCCCACGAAGGTTGCCAATGTAACTAATAAAATTTATTGGTGCTATCAGTATCAAAATGTGGGGCCGTAGGTACGATACTTGGCGCATCTGTGGAAATGCCAAGCGCTGGCATCGTGGAGTTAAGTTCTGCAATCATTATATATTGCTCTTTATTATCTTTATAAACCTTCTACCAAACAGTTGAATCCCAACCGCGTCCTTTACCATAAATAGAAGTATCTAAAGCATAATTACGCACATAAGCAGAATTTGCACTTGTTAAAATAGCAAATTCGGATTGACCATTTACCAATTTAGCCTGATAATAAAGAGTTACAGAACCATTAAGAGTACCAATATCAATAGGTTCATGCGAACTAGCTAAAGTATTGTAATTAAAACGCTCAGTAATTTTGCCATTTTTATCAATGACAGTTGCTGGAACGCGCACCACATCGCCTTGTCGCACTTGGCAATAATTTAAACTTACTGTTGAGCTTGGTACAACTTCTAACTTATACGCCGCAGGAAATTCAACCGCACCATCAAGCGCTTCTTGAATACTTGCGCCCTCTTTTTGTTTAAAACTTGCATATAACTTACCATCAGGTGCTAAATAACAAGATTTAAAACTATCATCGCTACCTTCAGAATCATATTCTACTAATACCAAACGATTTACATAAATACCATCAGTTTTAATATTATGATCCATCTCATAGCGGCTAGAATATATTTTATCAAAATTAAATTGAGTGCGGTCTAAATTTACCACTTTACCATAAAAACTCATTTAAACCGTTTCCTCCTCATCATCTTGATTATAAACTATATCAACAATTAAATAAGCACTATCATTAGAAGATATAGAAGCTATTGAAGAGGCATCAAAAGAAATTGCAGTAATTTCACTCAATCCCTCTAAATCTAATTCATAAATTCCAGTAGCGCCAATAATAATTGGATTATCTGCATTATTTAAATAAAACTTAGTCCCTGGAACCGTCTAAATGCCCAATTGTGTTATGGGCAAATAGGCGGAAAAAATACTACCAGAGGTAAGTTTAGCTTTAGTAATTGCGCCAGATATTCCGCTTGTTTTATTCGGCTAATTCTCTAAAGAACTATCGTTATAATAGCGGAATTGCATTACCTTTCTCGCCATTCTCCTTATCCTCCTTAATTAATAAATTCGATCAACCACTTTAGTTGCTTTTATATTCATTAATCCATTATGAGTTAATGGTATTGTTAAGGTTTGAATATTATACAAACCATTAATTTTACTTGTTTCATCGTATATTGAAATCTAAGTGTTAGGTTCTAATGTATATATAGGTATTGCATTTACAGTTACAGACTCAACACAATAGGAATAATTATATACCATATTGTCTATAACTGAATGCGCATCCTTTCCTTGTGCGCTAATACTAAACATATTTTCATATTCAGCATTTAAATATATATAACTATAACCATCTCTTATTTCTCCTTGCGCTTTTAACTCATCATACTAATTTTTATTAGTTAAAAAAATCACCGTAGGAGTTTCTCTATAATAGATGGCCGTTACCTTATCATCATTAATTACTTTAGGCCTATCTCCAACTATATTAATAGAATACTTCTCTAAATCATCACCGTCTAAGAAATCTAACCAATAATTTAAAACTTCAGGAGCATTAACCACATTTTTATTCCAATAATATAGTGATTTATCAACGCCGTCAATAGGCTTATAATATTGGCAAGTTTTAGTATAATATGAACGATTTTTCTTAGGTTCATAAATTACAATATCTTCAATTCCATCTTGAACAAACACATTTTTTAAAGCTTGCTACGCCGCATAATCTTCTGCGGTTTCAATTACTTTATAAACACTATATTCAGTCGGCACAATTTCATATCCTGATAAAGTTGCAGCAGATTCTTTAAGATAATATCCCTTAGTAATTTTACAGAAAATGATATCTTCTCTGCCCCACACCTCATCATCTTTTGGATTAGTATGGTTTACTTCTGGATAACGATAATAGGGAGATATCACTTTGTCTTTTCTGAAAGAATATAAGCCATTTGCACCTTTACTCATAACCGCAAGATATTCCTTAAGAACACCATCGTATTCATAAATATCAGTATATTCAGAAAAAGTTTGATGATATCCATCAATATAATGGTCAGTTTTCTCATAATAGATTTTCTTAGAATCATATATACTATCTTCAGTTAATCTTAAAAATTTATCATCTATATTTACATCTTGATAAATATAACAATTATGAGTTTTCTTTGCGTTAAATAAATTACTATCATCAACAATTAAACCAATTCCAGGATTATCATTTTCTGGCGTAAAGAAACCATATGTATTTGAAAAATGGACTTCTTGACCGTCTATATATTCTGTATATTCAGTATTATATGTACCATTTAGCGCGTAATAATATAAAGGCTCAAGCTCTTCTTCTTCCTCTGCATCAGCAAAAATATAAATATTTTCATCAAATGGAATGTTTTGATTGCACCAGTCTAAATCAGGTTCTTGACCTGCTCCATACTTACGAGTTAAATCTATCATAACAAAAGGCGCAACTAAGCTATTAGCACCATCAATATTTTCAGATAAAGTAGTAATTATAAATTTAAGTGCGTCATAATCTTTTAAAGTAAAAATATTCGCGTATCGGAACTAATCTTCTGACTCTTTAAATTGCGGAAACCATCCTTTGCTATGATCTGAAATAACATTTGCATATAAGCCCTATAAAATTCTAAATATTGTGGCAGAAGCATAAGAGTGTGCTGCAATGTAATATTTATGAGTTGAAGCAATTTTTGTTTGTTTGTTTATTTTATGAAAAATATATTCACTCTCAAAATAAGGAATGTTAGCATCGCACCATTCTCTTGTAGGCTCTTTGCCCTTCCCAAAATTTTCAGTTAAATCAATTAATATTATATCATCTATACAAATAATGCTTGGTGTGTCTACACCTATTCCAAAACAAAACTTAGTTACATAATTCGCAGATCCAGTAATTAACTTTGAATGTCGATACCAATTTTTTTCCAAATGTTTTCCATACCAAGTATTATTAATATTATAATTAATATTTGCCGATCCATAATTATAATATATGCCATTTATAAGCTGAGTTATTTTTACACTCGATGCAAAATTTGGGCTATGACAAGCAATATAAAAAATATGATTTTCAACATTTGGTATACTTATAATATTTTTTGATGGTGGAAAGAAAAAATCTTGATAAGTTTGCTCATTTTTAGTAGTTAATGAAACATTTCCGCTCAAACTTAAATCTGTATTATATATAATACTAGAATCTTCTAAAATAAAGCTCTTATTTTCAAAAGAAGGATCAGGAGCTAAATTAGTTAAAGTTATATCATTAGTTTTTTCTTCTTCTTCATCAACATCTATATAATCTAAATTAGTAAAATACATATTAGTACGCTACACATAAACATTATCATATTGTAAACATAATGCAAACATATTGCTATTAGTAATTTCAACTAATTTATTCGGCTCATCAGGGTATAAATATTTTATTTTTTCAATATAACCTAATTTATTACCTTCAGACCAGTCGCTATCATAATTATCATCAAAGAATCCAAAAGCTTCAGATACTTCTATGCTAAAAGGCCGACACCAATAAGTCTAAACAAAGTTATTCCAGATTTCTTTAGCAGACTTTCTAAATGTATTATATATTTCCAATTGATGAGAACGCTATTCTAAATTAAATGCAGCTTCTTGCATAGATAATATTTTTTTCTTAACCTTATTATCTAACTCAGTCTATACTTCATAAGTTGAATATTTTTCATCTGCACAATTAATTCGACGAGATTCATATCCCACTTCAGGCTCTAATGAAGTTGCTCTATCAATAATTTCAGGAGTTATTTTTACTGCATTTGGCCACATAGGTTTATAAGGTAATAAATGAACAAAGCCAGTAGACTAACAATAATGTTTTTTATCTTTATAGCAATTGCCAACTTGTTGATAATCTCGCACATAAGAAAAATATAATTCAGAAAAATTACCATCTTCTGTTTTAATATAATATTTAGTGCCAAAGTCGATTGGGTGAGTCATTGACCACTAATACCAATTCCCCTCTGAATTATCAGATTTCCAATATTCTGCAATTTTTTCATTTTTATACTAATCAAAAGCTAAACCTTCATAGTAAATACCTAATATTTTTCTATCATCAAATTCATCTTGCGGAATTTTAACTTCAAGATAATCATAACTCATCATACCGTTTTCATCTACTATTGGAGCATAAATAGGACGAGTTAAATCATCAATAACTCTAATAGGTGTTTTCGTTAGTGGTGAAATCATGGATTCATAAGTAACTTCAGCATAAGGATCATATAATTCACGCCAATAGCTCATTAAATCAGTATAAAACATTTCATATCCAGTGCTTCCAAAAGGAAATAAATCTTTATCCTCTGGATATATACGATTAGCTTGCCGCACTCGCGCAAAAAAATCATCCATAGTTCCATACTAGTAAAAATCGTGCGCCATCTGATATATAATCTCACGCCAATCCCAATCCTCATCTGTATAAGTGCGATGATCTTGAGATTTATTATTACCATATTTTTTAGCTTCTTCAGCATTTACTGCAATAGAAGTATATTCCGTAGGTTTTTTGGCTATAGCATAACGCATATGTATGGGAATTTCACCACCACCAACACCTCGACGAATACCATGAACAAAGTAATCGTTTTTCATATTCGCAATATTGGGAGAGTTATTAAAAGAAGTAATTAAAGTTCCATTATCAAAAGAAAATTTATAACAAGATTCATATCCAGTTTGCTTAAAATAAGTCTCGTTATTACTAGAACCAGTACCATTCCAAGGAGTATTGATAAAAGTCTATTTCTTCTAAAAAATAAAAGTACCATAAACATCATAATAATACTCATAATCGCCAAGCACTTTAACTATTTTATCTAATTGCGCGGTTACGCTCTCTCCAGGGTTACAGATAAAATCATTAGGATAGACTAAATCTGTGGGACGATAGCCCGCAGTTTCACCATATTGAATGCGCGCAATAGTATATTTATCACGCTCTTTACCATGCTAAATCATATCTTTATTTAAAAGATATACTTTAGTTGGAATATTTATTTCTTTATCATTAAGAGTATCAAAAGTATAATATTTAATAAAATCTTCTAATTTTACTTCTCGTTCAACTTCATTGCCTTCAGAATCTTCATCAATTGCATAAACAATCTAAGACCCATCAGTGCTCATGTTTTCATAATAATTGCCCTAAGAACTCAGACCATCCCAATATTTTTTAAATAAATATAAAGGGGTATCGCCGCGATATTCTAATAATTCTATACCATTATTATCAACATCATTAATTAAAATATTCTAAATTGGCTCTAACCCATAAGTATGAACTAAATCAAAAATAATCCTTTTAAGTAACCTATCAACTCGAACTTCTTTATTTAACTCAATATCATCATAAACAAATTGTCCAAAGTTTACAGTCTATCCAATAGTACCGCCAATGCTGCCATTTAAAAGACACATTTTATCTTGGCCTTGAATAGACATAGTAAAATTATTTAATACTTGACTTGTAGAAAGCCCTGTAATAACATAAACTCCAGCAGGAAACCAAATTATTTCAGGAAAATTTTCTGTATCAATAAAATTCTTTAATCCAATAGATAAAGAAAATTTGGTATGTAGCCCCCAATGAAAGGCATTTATATCCATATCTGTAGTAACCAATGATAAATTGCAAGTGCGGCGAACCGCCGAGGTACCATTGATATTAATGGTACCATCGGTTACTCGGCCCTGAATCTCTTCAAGACAATGTGTTTCGTCAAAAGACAATAAAATGATTCGCGCAAAAATTTCACGTTCTGTATAAGTAAATAATTTATTTAAAAATTCTTCATTTAACAATGGATTAAACATTACTATCTTCGCGCCTCCTCATCTTCTGCTAAAGCAGCTTTTAATTTTTCTATGTAATCTCTATAAAGCTCATAAACCTCTTTACGCTATGCTGCAATAACTTTTATATAATCAGTCTCTCGCTTACCATTTATTTCTTTAATAATTGGCCTACGAGCCATTAATTCTTCCTCTGTTGGATCATCATAAAGCCAAAAACCAATTTCAGTATCGTCCTAATACATGCCTAATACAAGTCCTTCAAGATTTGTATAAGCTTGCATCCAACGACTATCACTTAAATAAGGTTTTTTACCAGTAACTTCATTAGGAGTTAAATCAACCCAAACTTTTGCCCAATTTGCAGGAGTATCATATAAATAATGCTCTTCAGTTGTCCATTGCGCACCAGCTAACACGTATCCTGATAAATAATAACTTGGTATTTCTTCGCCTTCCATTATTGAACAACAAGTCATCCAAGTATAATCTTCATTATTAAGGGCTGGTTCTTCAAAAGCAATTTCACTATAAGTAATATCAGCACCTAATTTCATCCAATGACTATTAAGACCTTCATCTAAATTAGTCCAAATTAAAGCCCCAGTAAATCCTAATTTTTCATCATAAGTAGAATCATCATATAGTTCTTCATTACAACCAATTCCAATACCACTCCAATGTTCATTTTCTGGCTTGAAATCATCATGCCAATGGCGTCGAATTAAATCTAAATCATAAGCTGTACCAAACAGCCAATTCTTTAAAGTCTGTAAAGCGTCAAGGTATTTTTCTTTAGTTTCTTTAACAACATCATTAGTACTTTCTAAACGATAGGTCGTGACGCGAGTTCTTAAAGAAACATGTCCAACAACGCCATTGCCTTGAGTTAAACTCTTAGGGACACTAGGCGCACGCAAATAATATTTTTTAATCTCTTTTAAAGAAATAGCATTACCATCAATATAAACGCAAGGGTCATAATCTGCAACTTTAATTAATTTATCATTAAAATAATCATAATAATGAGTCACATCACTAATTACCTCGGCAAAAGCATTACTATTAACTAAAGGTAACTCAAAAGCTGGATTTTCTGGATCGGCCAAAAGATAAACATATTCAGAGCCTCTTCTTTGTATATTTTTTATTTTCCAAGATGTGCCATAACCAGTTAAAGACCTTGAAATGGCTCTTTTATAAATATCTTTTGCACCATCTTTTAAATATACAATAACGCCTTGATTTAATTGCGCTGGTCGCAATTCATATAAATACCAAGGATCTAATATACTAAAATCTTTGACTCTTTCTGTACATAAAGAGTCATAATATAACATATAAGGTGTAGCAGTTTCACCACTTATACGGCCTAAATCTTGATAATATAAAGATAAAATTGGTCGCAACTAAAAATTATAGATATGCCATCTTTCAACAACAGTTCGAGCATCAACTATTTCATTAAGAATATTGTGTTCACCAATAAATTGCCTATCAGCTATATCTACAATTTCAAAATCTGTAACAGTATCAAAAGCAACCTCTTTAGTTGCATAATAACCATAAGTTAAATGCCCTGAACCATGACCATAAGCGGGTAACTTAATTTCAGAAATTTCATCTTTAATATCATTTAATAAATAACCGCCTGTTGCGCCAATAGTAACTGGAACGCCGTCTATTAGCACTTTCTCTCCTGGAGTCATACCAATAAATTCGGCCATTACTGCAGGATGTTTATTTAATAAAATATCTTCATTGCTTTGATTTAATTTCCAAAGTTCAATAGTTTTCCAGCGTAATTGTTTTTCAGAGCTCTATTCAATCTAAATAAAATTATATTTATCTAAATTTTCATAAGAACTTTCTGCAATTTCATAAGCTGAACAAGTAAAAGTATGCAACATTCGACCGGTTGGGTCCACGGGCGCCATAGTGGCATTTAAAAGACGTACAATATAATTCCCTTCGCCTGGAGATCTAAACATTTTAGGCTTACCATCCGTAAGCCATTCATATGCTTTTAATTTAAATATCCTTTCAGAATATAAATTACTTGTAATTAAATCTATTGTATAACCTTCAAATTGTAAATCATTTTTAGAAATAAATAATTCTTCTTCATCACTATAATAAGATAATAAACCTGAAAGGCTAAATTCTTTATAATTAATATTACCATTACGAAAAATAAAAGGATATTTACCACCGATAGTTTCTTGTTTAGCTTCCTGTAAATCAGATTTAAACGTTGCAACTTTAGGATTATATTTTACCTTTAATTGTCTTTTACCATCATAAAGAAATGCATCTTCAAAATCAGCACGAATTTTTTCTGATAAAATTCTGTTAGAATATAATCCTGCATCATTATATTGCTAAATACTGTACTAATAAGTTACACCTTGTTCTGTTGTAAAATCTCGCCAGCTCCAAGAGGAAGGTAATTGCGCTTGCATAGAAAATTTAGCAATCTCATTCCAAATCATGAAATCATCATTACTGCTTGAACGAGATACAGAAAATAATCCAGTTGCAGGGATTTCTAAACCACTTTCACCAATTTTTCCAGATAATGTTAAAGTAATATAACCATTATCAAAATTATTGGTAACAAGTAAATCAGCTTGCATTTCTGGATCAATAGAATGATGTTGAATTAATCTATACCGAGGAGAAGATACAATTAATCCATTATTTGTTTTTACTGTATATTGTATATAATAAATTTCATCAACTTTTAAATCTTTGGGAAAATCAAATGTATCAATAGAAGTATGATAGGTCGTATCATTTAATCCATTATGCACCAATTCTCCAGAAGTAGCAACAAGCTTTTCATTACTATCATATACATTAAAATGATAACTATACACTTTCTCAGTAGTGTCCTAATCCATGCCTTTTTGAGAATATTGCCCAGTATAATGAAACATATGTAAATTTACAGTGTGGCGTTCAAGTCCCACGATTGTTATACTAGGCTTTGAGGTGCATTTTACTGAACTCACTGAAGAATAATAGCCCACTCCCGCAACACTCATATATGCCAATTGGATTTTATAATATTCACCAGGCACCATATTAACATTAGAAACATCAAAATATGCTTCCATCTTATCTAAATCCCAACTTGTTGCGGGCAAGGCGTTAATAAGTAAAGTATCGCTTAATATATTTTTTACAATAATAGCAAAACCTGTTATATCTGTTTTATGAACTGAACGATTCATAGTGAAAGGTACAGTTAATATATTGCCATAAAACGCAGGAACTTTTCCCAAGGTGGGAGGATATAGTTTTTTTGCTATTGGCATATCACCTTTTCCTCCTTATTTTATATTATTTATTTTCGTCAATCATAAAAGCTAATACTGACATTTGCTCAGGAGTAAATTTCATATCTTCAATCCAACTTAAAGGTATCAAAGAAATATCTAACTCTTGTTTTAAAAACATCAATTCATTTAATTCCTAATTAGCTATTGGAAGCTTGTCTTGAGGTATAGTCAACCCCTAATCAGAATTGACTATACCATAATGTTCAATTATTGAATCTTTCGCGGCAACTATTGCCATATCAAGCTAATTAAAAAGATTAATATTTTTTTGTATATAAAAGATTATTTTCGCAGGAAAATATTCTGGACTATTTTTTAAACAATCAAAAGATAAAGCTTTTGTATGTATTTCATAATTAGTTAATTCAATTTTCATAAAAACTATTCCCACTTTGTTGTTTTACTAATATTACATTACCAACATTACCCTTTAATAAACTCGCTAATGTTTGTTTGGTAACATTGCCATCAGCAGTCACATCAGTAACTACTTCAACATTTAAATTATCTTTAGACAATAAATAAACTTGCTATGCTATACCTATTCCAGTATTTAATGAATATAAAAAAATATCATCTGTTATTTCACCATCATTATTTAATTTTCTTAAATGCAAATTGCAATTATTATCTATAGTACAATAAGTAAAAGTGCTTCTAGAGATATTACATTCTCTTAAAAAACCATCAGTCATACTGCCATTTTTTAAATTACCATTTATTAATGTTGCCTACTTATCAGTATAATTATTTTTACCTAAATCAATATTTGTACCTTCTGTAATTCCACTTAAAGAAATACCTGTAAAAGTACCATTAGCAGATTGCACGATTCCGTCTGAGGTGATAGCAAAATTTTTGCCTATTTTTATTGTTCCTCGAATTAAGTCAATAATCATTCCACTAATTATATTCCCACTAGAATCAGCTCGATAGTTACTTGAACATAATTCATATTTTTGATCAGACATATAAACCAAATCTGTTGTTACATTACTACTTGGAACCCATCCCAATACTTCATCATAAAAATAAGCTGGTGAAGTGATTTTAAAATAAGGGCCAATCTATCCACTATCTTCATCAATAATTTTAGGGCTAGAATCTAAAGTAATACTTTTAGAAGTTAATTTAAAGTCATAAGCATCAATATGACCTTCAGTTAAGTCAATTCTCATACCTGAACCCGGCTTTTCTGATATACCTGGGCTTGCTGGAGTTCCAGGCATATAATTACCAGACTATATTGACCCACTAGTGCCATCAAATAAAATGCGGCCTTCGCCTGAACGCCCCATAAATGCAGTACCATCCTCCATAAAAGCAAAGCTCATTTCACCATCGCGAAAACCATATAAGCCAGTCTATGAAGCAATTGTTCCTTCAACTGAAGAGCCTGACCAATCACCCAACATTACACCAGAAAATTGATTCTAATCATTTTTAGAACCTGCCGCAATCATAGTAGATAAAATGCTTCCTTCGGCGGTATTTAATGCAACAGTAGAGCCATTCCAGCGATCTATCATCGCAGAAGGATAGCGATTCTTGGTGATAATTAATTTCTAATACCATTGTTGATTATATTTATCTTGACCAACCAAAACTGTTTCTGGCATTCCATCAACATACATTACCGGTGGAAATAAAAAATATTCATTTTGATTATTTTTATAAAGCTATGGAGTATATTTAGTACTTTCTTTAACGGTTTTCCACTCTTCTCCATCATTATACAATAAACTCCAAGTACTTGCAACTTCTTGCCCAGTATTATTAAAAAGTTTTAATTTATCTTTATAATAATAAACATAACCAGAAGAATCATAAATAATACTTGTTGGAACAGCAGCCATTAAATAGCTATCACTGCTATTATAATTTTTAATAATGGGAATAGAACAATATGTAGTTAATTCCATCCCATTCTAATAAATTTTTGCTTGCAATACTGCGCCGCTATAGTCATTAGTAAAATCATAATCTTTGTTTAAGCTTACAGTCTTTGTTGCAACACTTGGCCGCCCAGGTACCTTAATATAAACACCTAAGTTTAATTTATTAGTATCTTCTGGAATAGCACTAATTTCTATATTAGTACCATCTAATTCTATTTCTTCATTATTTTCATAATTAAATAATTTAGCCGTAACTTTAATAACATGATCTTTATTATCATAAATTAAATAAGGCTCATTACAAGGATCAATATTTAAAGTTAATGTATAAGGGCTACCTGAAGTTCCAGAAGACCCAAAATGAAATTGATAATTTGTGTTATATGATATACCAGAAATTGTTGTGTCTGCAATAATAGAATTATTTAAATAGCTTTGTGAATAAAAAGGAGATATTCCATAAACAAAATAATTAGTATATCCGTCCGTAGTTTTAACAACGCGCTTGCGTACAATTAATGAAGAATAATCCCTTTCATAAATAGCAACACTATAATCATCTATAGTATTTCCAACTGTTACAGTAATAGGTACATAATTTGTTTGGACATAATATTCTTTATTCTTTTCAAATTCATTGGCTGTAACCATATGATAACTACCACCCTCATCAGTATAATACATCCGAGGAGGAATGTTTTTCCCTATGGCCTCTTCGGGACATTCCCATTTTAAATAGCTATTTTCACTATATATATAATATTCTTTATTAAGCTAAAACCTAGTATCGGTAGTTAAAACATATTTAGGAACTATTTCCCAATCATAATAACTATCATCAAAAACAGTTATCATTGTTCCTGTCATTGGAATTATCCAATCAATATATGAAGTAGTAGAATTTTTTAATTCTTCATCACTATAATAAGCTTTTATAATTCGCTTTTCATAAGAATCTCCTAAATTAGCAATATTGCCACCGACATTATAACGATAATAGTTACCTTCACTGCCATCTAAAGGCTTTATCTAAAAAGCAGTTAATGTAGCAATTGTTGCAGGATTAACTACGTCTTGTTCATTATAAAAAGTTAAGATATTACTAATAAAATAATAGGCGCCTTGACGCACTATTACTTTAATCTATTCTGTAGATTCCAGTAAATTAGGAGAAAAATAATATTCACTTAAATCATTATTTTTAAATCCTTCATCGTCATCAGGTATACGTTCCCAATATAACCCAGAATATGCATCACTTGTCTCAGCACCACGCTTGTAATGATACCAACGCACTTCTGCATCTCCAAGAGCAACAATATCGTTGTAATCTAATGAACGCACCACTTTCTTTGCATCTTGATGCACCCAGCGCAATTTAATCACCTTAGTGTTCTATTCTTCGCTTGCGGCCGCGCTATATGCTTGCGAAGATACTGAAAAAATCTATACTTTATCAGTACCAAATTGAGTTATATCATAACCAAAACATATATAAGGATCATTAACAAATAAGTTTTCGCTTACTTCTGGTTTTATGGCTTTACCATTTTTATTTTTAAAACTGCCTGGTTCTTGATAAAACTATAATTCTAATTTAGTAATTGCATTAAAATTTGATATATCAAAGACCTTCTCCTACGGATAAAAACCTTTAAAGTCAAATTTATTACCATTCATATCATCAGAATCTAATATTAATTCATAAACACCAGTCTTTGAAGAATCTTTACTGACAGGTCCATTGAGTGAGGCAGTTAATAATAAACGTAAACCATAATGGCCTTCAATAACATTAAGATTTTGTAAAAGCGAACAAAATTCGCCTTTTAATCCCAATCTATCATAACCAGCAATTGGATAAGAAGGCTCATATTCCCATAAAGTAATTGATTGAATTTTCTAACTATTTAATTCAGTACTACTAACATATAATATTGAAGATTCGGGAACTGGAATATATTTTAAATTTTTATTATAAAAGTCATAAATATTAGTTTGGGCGATAGCAACTTTTTCAGCATTAGGATTATTTTCTTTTTGTAAATTATCATAATCATTATAAAGCACTTTTAATTGCTCATACATTTCATCACTAATAATATCTCGATTATTAGCAACTAATACTGAAATTTCATAGCAAATTTCACTCATGGTAGCTTGATGATCGTTTTGTTTTGTTTCATCCATACCATAATTAGCTATTAAGCCCTTTTTCTTGATAGGTATATCGATAATATTTTCTGTAATATCAATAATCGTTCCAAAAGGAGATGTAAATGTATATGATGTTGAACCACTATACATCTTTTTACCAATGATTAAACACTGTTCTTCTCGATTATTATTTGGTACAATTACATATACCTAATCATTTTCCTAATATGAAGTATTTGAAGAATATGCAGCAAACTCTACTGAACCATCATTGACAGTATAAATACCATTTTCTGCATCAGTGGCATCTACTATTTTACAAATTAATGTTGCATTAAAAGATAAACCCTAAATACGTTGACTCACGATCTCATCAACTGCCGCACAAAAAGTTTCTTCATAGTTAATACCCATATTATATTCACTCCTTTCTCTCTTAAATCCTATTTAATTATAAAAATTTTCGTAAATTATTTAATCATATTAGTCCAAATAAAAAAAGAGGAATGAGCTTGTTACACTCATTCCTCAAAAGAATTATTGAATTTTACTATTCACATATTGCGCCGCCGCATTAACCAGATTATTGAAAGCGTCTTCAATTTCACTACTATTGGTTACACTTGGGAACGTGGCTTGAATTTCAACATTTTGCTTTAATTCATTTTGCAGTTGTCCCTTAATCTGCGCCGCAACTTGTTGTGCAAAAGATGCATAGCGAATATTGCGATTAATTTGATTATTCATATCGCGTACTATATTTACAGAATCAAGAATATTAGCAGTGTCTTTTTTATTTAAGACTAATTCTTTTTCATGAAGAAGGGCAACTTTGCCATCAGAAGTCCCCCAGTCGCCAGTGTATCCGCCTGTGTCATAACCTTTTGCAAAAATTAATCCTGGATATAATTTAGACGCATAAAAAGATTTAAGAATTTTATCTTTTTTGCTAGTCCCTTTTTTTAATTCTCTAGTCACTTGTCCCTAATAACGTTTACCAGCCATCTCTGCTGCAGCAATAAGCGCCTATTCTTTCGCATACTAAGATTCTTTTCCATGGTTATAAAATTCTTCAATAACATCATTTGCATCTGAGATATCATATTTACGCTCAGGTAAAGGAACAGTACGATAACCTCCAACACGATCTCCACCGGACTTTTCATCTGAATCATCTGCATTTCCACTACCGCCACTAGTCCCACTATTACTCTCATTACCAACCATATATCCGCGATATTCTCCCCCGGCTTCGCCAGTATAGCTAGGCTTCCAATCCCAATCAATTTCAGGGGGATGTTCCTTAAAATAATCTTCCCAACTATCGTACCCAGCAGGTACTTCATAAGAACTTAGATTCCATTTTTCATTTGCGGCCATCATATCTCTAATGGCACTAAGATATGTTTCTTTCCAAGTTTGAATAGTATCAATAACTTTTGTGATACTATCAGAAATATCTCCCATGAAAGAATCCATGTCTTTAGCGAGGTCTTCGGTTTTACCATTAACCCAATCAATATTGATAATAACATTATTGCTGAAATTATCATTATCAATTCCTGCCGATTCATTGGCTTTACGGATAGTGTCTTGTAAATTTTTATACTAATTGATTAATTGTTCTGGCGCATCTTTAACATCATTCATTAATTTAGTTATATAAGTTAAGAAATCAGTCATAATGCCTTCATCAGCAAATACTGTATCAGCCAATGTGGAATTGCTGTCAGCTAAAGCTTTATCAAATTCAACAGCAAGATATTGCAATTTATCATAATAGAATTGATAAATCTTCCAAGCTTTTTCTTGATAATCGGCTGCATTTTTATCAAGTCCGCCAAGTTCTTCAAACATATTGTTTAAAGCATCAATTACCTAAGATTCCATTTCATCGCGGTAATCTTTTGCGGCTTCTTGCATATCATGCAATTTATCTTCATAATTTTGTTCAGCTTCTGCTATTTTATCTTGGTCAGCAGTATAAACATAGCCCCAGTTACCTTCAGAATCTCGCTTTAGCTAGACCGTATTCTTAGCATTGCGAGCCTCTTCCAAAGCAATTTCCGCAAGTAATAATTCATATCGCGCACGCGCATGATCTAAGTCATATTGACTCATTAACGCGCCTTCTTCTTGATACTTTAATATTTCTTTTTGGAAATCAGCTAAACGACGTTTTGCTGAAAGATTACTGGTATCATCAATTTCTTTATCAATCTCACGATTTAATTTACTGATTTCATACCAACGGTCAAAATCATCAAGATAGCGTTCGCGCACATCATTAACTTTATCAAGTTTGTCAGCCATTGCATCTAAGCCATCAACAAAAAGATTATCTTTGAAGTGCTGTATAATAGCTTCAACTTTACTTTCAAAAAATTCTGTTGCAGCTTCAATTGTACTCTGCCAAGAGGAAATAAATGCTTCATAGGCTTCTTCGCTTGCGGTTTCTAGCTCACGAACTTTTTCTTGCCAGAACAGAATATTTTCTTGATCCCCTTGCTCCACCGCACGAGCAAGAGCCTCTTTAGTCTCTGCTAATGCTTGATTATAAGTATCGAGACGCTTTTTATTGTTATCAATCGTAGCGATTGAAGTATCCATTCTTTGCTGTAAAAGTTTTTGATAAGTGGCGAAATCTTTAGTATTCATACCGAGCAATTCCATTGTATCGCTGAAATGCTCAAGTACACTACCATAAGTTTCAAATCGACCTTCAGCTTCATCAAAACGTTCGGTCATCTTATCAATGGCTTCATTAAATTTCTCTTCAACCTCTTGCACCTTATCAAGCATCTTGAGGTTAAGCTCTAAAAGCTTAGACTGATAATCTTTAATAGTATCCCATTGGTCTTGTGTTAATTCAGTAAGACCATATTTCATTGCACTATCATAGATTTTTTGAATAGCATCTTGATATTCCTTAGATTGTTTCATATATTCAGGAATATAATCGCCCATTTTATTAATCTGTATATCAATATTTAATGTGCGACTCCGAGTAAGTTTTTCAATTTCATACTCTACTCGTTCAATTTCCTTTTCTGATAATTCAATCTTAAAATCAACCTCAACGGTTATAGCCTCTAACTCTAAGTCAACAATTTGATTATAGTAATCAATTAACTTATCATATTCATCTTGCCATAAATCATGAGTTTCTTCATACTGATTAAGCGCATCTACTTTATCCTGATAAGCCTTTTCTGCTTCGTCAGTAAGTGAAGCATTGAATTCTGCAACCCAACCCGCAACAAGAGAATCATAATTATCGATATTACCACGTGAATCAAATGTTGCACCAAATGCCGCAAGAGCTTTTTGATCATCAATGAGATTATCATTAATTTCAGTCATGTATTGCTTTTGGGCTTCTGCAAGTTCTTTAGTTTTCTTTATTTCTTCTTGGATAAGAGCGACCTTGGTCATACCATAGGCACGGTCACGAGCTTTTTTAACTCGATTATACTCACGTTCAAGATCTTCAAGCGTATTTTTTATTTCATGGTATCGCTCAATTTCATCTTTTGGTTTTTTAGGCTCTTTCTTAGAGTCTTGTCCACCACCACCACCACCAGATTTTTTCTTTGAACCATTAATGGTTTTCATATCTGGGCTTGGAGCCTCTCTTGGCACAACAGCTTTATTTAAAGTAATGCCCATTTTTACTTTATCTTTTGCAGCTTTGACAAAATTAAGATATGCTTCTGACTTCTCTTCCGGAGTTGACGCATTATTCATCTTATCAACGGCTGCTTGTAATTCCTCAACGCCGGTGGCCTCTCCTTCAAGAACTACATCCGTATACCCCAACTCTTGAAGTATTTTTGCAACAGCTTCCGCTGTAAGACCAGCTTCAAATAAAGCATTCATTAAGCCAGTAAAATCAGCATTACCCGTAGCTGTCATAACAATAGGGTTATTGTTAATAATATTTTGAATATTAGAATAATTCTTTTCTATTTCATTTTGAACATCACCAAAAGCACTAGTGTCATATGCAAATGCAAATTGTGCCTAATCTTTAATTTGCATCCATTTCTTAGTGGCCATTTCGCCTTCTGCTTCTAAAGCTTCTTCTATAAGCTTATAATGTTTTTTGATAAAACTAGCATCAATTGGCACATCTAAACCCTAACTTAAATCTTGTGCAAGCTCATTATAAATCTTGGCAGCTTCTTCAGACTCTTCTTTAAAGTCTTTTAAAGCCTCAATATTATTACGACATTTTTTTGTTAGTTCTTCCCATTCAGCATCTTTAATAGCTTTATTTAAAGCATTTTGTGCTTGCGCGATTTTTTCAAAATCGCCCTCTTTTATAGCTTTATTATAATTGTCTAAAGCCTCTCTGCATGATTCATATCGAGATCCTAAAAGCTTTAAGGCGTCACTATATGCGGTAGCATTTCTGATTTTAGTTTCATCGTCAATACCTTCCTCGCTATTAGCTGCACTATATAAATTGTCTAGCTATGTACTATTATTAACATCGCGAGAGTATATGGAAAACATAGTATCAGGTTCCAATAAACCCAAATCGTTTTTGTCAGAAAAACCGATAATTTTATTAAGTACACCTTGTAAATTATTAAATAATTGTTCTGCCTTTTCAGATGAGAGATCTGATGTCTTGAAGTCGCTTAGAGTGTTTTCAAATGCTTCTTGGCTTAAACCTAATGCTCTCTATGCTAATTCAGGATTTTTATCATAAAAATCAGACACATCTTCGAAGGCAGCCAAATATTCAGTTTGCTACTTGCCGTCAAAATCTTTATATTCTTGTATATCTGTCGTAGCTTTCTAAGCGAATAAGTTTATTTGGTCTTTTGAAAAGCTTTCTGCCGCTGATTTTTCATCTGCTTTTTGAACATTGTTTGCATCTAAATCTAAACCAGCCTGTGCGTATGCTAAATTTCGAATATCTTCATTTGTACCAGTAAAAACATAATCGCCTTTATAATCCTTAGAAAAATACTGTGCATAATCAGCGTTATGCTTCAATAATTCAAGATACTTATCTTCGTTTATTATATCGCCAGTTTTTAAATCGTGTACAATAGATAAAATATTTTGTAACTAAGATGTAATAGTATCTAAATCTTTAATTACATTTTTTGCAGAAGTTTGCTAAATAATATTGGCAAAAGCTGTCCAAAGTTCATCATTATTCTCAATTTTAATACCAGCTTCAGCACATAGTTTTTTAAACTAATCAATTGACTCATTACCTTTAGACCAATCAACTTGACTAACAAGAGATATTAGTTTTGGTAAATCTTTAGCAGAAAGTGTATTAATCGCACTAGTAAATATACTTAGTCCCTCAGAACCCTATTGAGCAAAAATAGTATTCATCTAATCTGCTAATGCTAACTATATCGATAAAGTCTAATCTTTAAGCTCATCAGGAATTAAACTCCAAGCTGTCGCGACAGATGACAACATAGACTTAGAAATATTGTCTATCTAACTTTGTGCTGTCTTTGCTAAAGTTATTAAATCTGTTTTTGCTGATGTTAAATCTTCGCCATAAAGATTTTTTAATAAATCTATATCACCTAAATCAGCTAACTAAAAATTATCTCTTAAAATATTCTTAATAGCCATTGGTGTTAGCTCACCTGCATTTTGATTAAATAATGCATTTAATCCAGCAGTTTTTGCATCATTACCTTTTACAGCTTCATATAATTTAGTAACAGCGGCATTAATAATTTGAAGATCGGCATCCTGCCTTTCTGCAACTCGAGCAGCCGCCACCATATTAGCAACCTATTCATCACTATAATCACCTATACTTTTCCCATCTTTGTAAAAGGCTGTTTTGCCATCAAACCACGTGCCTATATCATAACTATCTGCACCAAGAATTTTGGCCATTTCATCAAAAGCCGATTCAATGCCTTCTTTATTAATTTCTTCAATTTCTTTATTAATTTTTGATTGTTCGGTTGTTGCTAAAATAGTAGCTATTTCATTTTTATATTTAGAAGAAACATAGGCTTCATTATCCTATACTTGTTGGGCTATTAAGGCTTTAGTATTGGCTTCAATGGCTTTTTTTTGCTCTTGAGCACTTTGAGCCATTAAAGTCATGGTTTCAACTAAATTATCAGTACTTTCACCATATTTTTTTACAAATTCAGAATCGTTAGTAAAATATTCTTTTATATTGCCTGATGCAATAGCTTTATTGATATCTTCAATGGCAAACTTTTGAATGGATTGTTTTTGGTGATGGCGCCATAGTGCCATTGCTCCTACACCAAGAGGACTTCCAGACCATCCTCCCTAAGATATAAAATCTATATCCTCTATAGCCCGTTTATTCACACCTGGTAAGTACTTTACTGCAGATGCGTAAGTAGGAATTAACCCAAAGCGCACGGTTCCAAGGCTATCTAAACTTGCTTCACTTTTTTTACCGACAGACTCATCCACCATTTGCAACTTTAATGAATTTTCATATTTTTGAGCAGCATTTGCCGCAATTTCAGCATTTGAAGCAAAATTCTTATATTTGTTTTTAACTTCAGATAAAGTGCCTTCTTCAAACTCAATAAGTCCAGATTGTGCATTAATAGTAAAATCAGATATATTATAATCTTCTATTAATTTTTTAGCTTCTGCATTTGCCTTTTGTAATGCTTGTGCAAATTCATCAGTTCCAACTGTTAATTTATTTAAATTACTAACTGCTGTATCATAATTGTTAATTGTATCTAATAATTCTTGATATTCGTTTTTCGCTTCTTCAGCAGCTTCACCTAATTTTTTGGTATTTTCTTCTGCTATTTTTAATCTATTCTCTAATTTTGCTGCTTCTATGTTTTTTATTATAATTGTAAGTGCAGCCACTAAGGCAATTATTCCAGCAGCGATTAAAGTAAGCCAGAGCCAACCCATTTGACCCATCATACCACCAGCAAAAACTTTTTTACCAGCTACCATCCCCTTATTACCAACAACCTCTTCGGCTTTTGCATGAGCAACTGCAGCTCCAGTCGCCTTAGCATGTGCAAGTTTTTGAGCTTGAATCACTTTGGTGATACTGGTCATTGTGGACATTATTTGAGGTACAATAAAGGTCATCTAGGTAAATACTGCTATAAATTTTTCCCAGCCAGTTGTATCTGGATTGCTAAATACATCAACCAATCCCTAGACACTAGAAATAACACTTCCTAAAGTCATCATTGCACTAGTGATCTAAGTAACCTAATTGCTCCAATTATTTAATTGTGTGATAGCTTTATTATAAATGTCCTAATTAGTATCATCGACCCATTGATCGGTATTCTGTTCGCCAATTTTTCTTCGCTCCTCTTCTTGGCCAGCCTATACACTGGTGGTAGGAAGCTCATTTGTAGCATTCTCAGCAATATTATGAGGAACACTTTCTGTCGGAGAATCTGAATCTTCGTCACTTTGACCAAAAGTAGCACCAAGAGCATCCTTTGCATCCTTAAAAGTTTTTCCTTCGCTTTTAAGCTTCTTCAAAATTGCTAAACCTTCATTTAATTTTGCAACAAATTCTTGAAGCTTCGCATAATCCCGATCACCAATAACATTTTTAAATGCATCTGTATTTTTAATATTATCTAAAGTTTTTAAAACATCATTATATTCATCGGTAAGGAACTAAATGTCTTTAACATCTTTTTCAACGATACCTTCTTCATCTGGTCGATTAGTAAATAAAGCAGAAAGCGATGCCTAGCGTTCACTTAAAACCTATAAGCGCCCCATAGATGCACCTAGCATATCTTCAGCATTTATTTCTGCCTCTCGGGCATTGAGATTATCTCTAGCCTTTATTTTTGCCTCTTCTATGGCTTTATAAATAATCTCTTCGATTAACTATTCTAATTTCTAAGAATACTCTTCTTTGTTACCCCATCCAGATTTTTCTAGCCAATTTTTATAAACCCGAGATGATGTTCCGTATCCCTGCATATCAGAACTCTTCTAATAGGTTTCTTGCAAATAATCATTATATTCAGCAGTTCTCTAATCAACAAGCTGTCGTTTTGCTATTTTCTCAGCGCTCTTTCTTGCAGATTTACTATTTCCTTGTTCATTTATTTCTGACAATTTGGCGCGATACTCGGTTCGTGCTTCATTTATTAAAGAACGCTTTTCTGCATTAGAAATATTTTTTGCTCGCTCTTCAATTTCGCCCATTACTCTTAACTATTCTTGTAACTAATGTAATACATCTAAACGAATTTGGACTTCTTTTGTTTGAGCATCAGTAAGATGATCTTGATATTTTAAAAGTGATTTTTGTATTTCTAACTCTTGTACTGAGAATTTTCCCATTAAAGCAGCTTGATTATCACCACTACTACCTGCAAACTCTTGTGCATTTTTTATAGCTAAATCAACAGCAGCAATTTTGCTCTATTCAAAAGCTGCACGTCCTGCTGGAGTAAGCTAACGTAAAGACATTACTGTAGACTATAACCCTTGCGCAATTTCTTTACGAAATACTTTTGAAGCAATACTTCCAATAGTGAAAAGGACGCCCTTTAAGCCACCTAAACCATTTATTAAATCGCCTACACTTTCTATAACTTTACTTACACCATTAGTTAAAACAATAAAAGCATCATCTTTGAATAATTGATTGTAAATTTCTTCTGCCGCGGCCTGTACTCTCTTAGAAGCTCCAAGCCAACTTTCTGCAAAAATCTTAGCCTGATTATTTAATTCACCAGTTGAACTTTTTGCAACACCAACTAATTCCTAAAAATAATTCCAATTATTCATTAAAGTAATTAACTGATTATACTGACGCACACCAGCAACAGTTTGCGCCAAAGCCATTTGTTGATCTCGGCGTAAAGTAGTCCATTTATTACCCAGTTCATTCAAGATAGTATCCATATCTTTCAATTCGCCGGAAGTGTCTTTAATGTTTATACCAACTTTACTTAAAGCTTCAGAATATTTATTTAAATTAGTGCCATCATCTTGGGTTTCTCCAAGAGTCAAGCCTTGAATACGAGAGAACAATGTGCGCAATGCAGTACCAGCCACATCAGCACTTTCACGAGTAGTAGCTGTAATAGTTGCTAAAGCACTAGATGCATATTCATAGCTTAATCCAATAGTCTAAGCAA
>JALFQD010000304.1 GCA_022785265.1 Clostridium sp.
TTTATTATTTCTTGTTCTTGAAACAAACTAGAAACTGCTTCATTATATTCTTTTAATTTTTGTGCCTTTTTTATTTTCTTTGCATATTTTTTATTATCTGAGAATATATAAATCATATATCCCCATAGTTCTTTCATTCTAAATATAGCATTTTTTTCTTCTTTGAATAATTCTATATAGTTATTTAAAATTTCATCATGAAATTCCCTTAATACTTTTTTATCTATAAAAGTACCATCTTTTATTTCGCCTATCAAACCAGGATTTGCAAGTATTCCTCTTCCTAGCATTATTTTTCTTACTTTTAGGAATTTATTTACTAAATTGTTATAATTATCAACAGTAAAAATATCCCCATTATAGCATACTTCAGCCTTACTTAATGATAATGCATCTTTAAACACATCTAAATTAGGTTTATTTCCATAAAAATCATTTCGAGTTCTAGGATGAATTATTAATTCTTCTAAAGGATATTTATTATATATTTTTATAAGTTCATAAAATTCCTCAGGGTTATCTTTTCCTATTCTTGTTTTTATTGAAATTTTCATATTTTCAAGGGTAAATATTTCTTCTAAAAATTTATCAAGTTCATCTCTTAAAGCTAAAAAGCCTGACCCTCTATTTTTTGAAACCACAGTACCAGAAGGACAACCTAAATTTAAATTTACCTCATTATATCCTAATTGTTGTAATCTTTTAGAAGTTATAATAAAGTCTTCTGAATCATTTGTAAGTATTTGAGGTACTATATTCATACATTTATTATTTTCAGGCAATACATCTCTTAATTCTTTAGTTTTAAGGCTTTTGCTCTTATTTGCAACTATAAATGGTGTAAAATATTTATCTATATTATGAAAAAATTTTTCATAAGCATTTCTATATATAAATCCAGTTATTCCTTCCATTGGTGCTAAATAATATTTCATAAAATACTCCTTTTCTTTATAAATTTTCTTAAAACATTATATCATAAAAAGTATTAATTATTACTTTGCTTTTTCCGCCCTTCTAGCTCCAAGTAAACACAAAATAATAATTAAAACTTTCTACCCAAATGAAAGAAAATTTTTAACCTTTTACTCTATTTTTTGATATAATAATACAAGAAAATATATAAAGGAGGAGGAAAATATTGAATGTAATTGTTTGTTTAGATGATAACAATGGAATGATGTTTAATAAAAGAAGACAAAGTCAAGATAAGATTTTGAGAGAGTCTATAAAAGAGCTTATTAAAAATAAAACTCTTTTTATGAATGAATATTCTTATAAGCTTTATAAAGATATTGATGATAGAAACATTATTGTATCAGAAAATTATCTTGATGAATGTGAAAATGATGGATTTTGCTTAGTAGAAGATAAACCATTAAGTAATTATATAGAAAAGATAAATAATATAATTATCTATAAATGGAACAGAACCTATCCATCAGATTTATACTTTGATATAAATGTACAAAATGAAAAGTGGGAGTTAATTGAAAGTGAAGAATTTCAAGGTTCATCCCATGAAAAAATAACCAAAGAAATATACAGGAGAAAATAACAATGAAAAATAATTTTAAAAATTCAATAATTATGTTTATGGGAGTATTTCTATGTTTAACAGGATTTATAGGGTGTAACATAGATACAAGTACTTCTAATAATTCAACTAATACTAGTGAAAATAATAACTCTGATTCTTCAAATAGCTATGTTGGCTCTTCAAAGGATAATAGTGCAACACTTGCTGATATTCCAGCATATTCTGGTAATGCTTATGTTGCAATAAATGATAATAAGCCTGATTTTTCAGAATCAGATTTTTCAACAGAGTCTTGGGAAAAATATTCCCCATTAGATGATTTAGGAAGATGTGGAGTTGCTTTTGCCAATGTTGGGATAGACTTAATGCCTACTGATAATAGAGGGGACATTGCATCTGTTAAACCAACAGGATGGCATTCAGTAAAATATGATATTGTTGATGGTAAATACTTATATAATAGATGT
>JALFQD010000354.1 GCA_022785265.1 Clostridium sp.
CTCTCCAAAGTCAACCTTTATTATTGACCCTTCTGTTAATTCATACTTAACTCCAAAAGATATTCTCTTTATTATATCTCCAAAGCTTTTATCTCCTATTTGCTTTTTTATTTCCTCTAAAGGATATTCTATAAGCTTTGAAAAATCATTTTTTATCTCCTCTTCATCACCATTACTACTATCTTCACCAAAGATTTCATTTTTATGATTTATTAAATATAAATAGCTCATAACAACATGTTTACATATACTTCTTGAAGGGCAACTACACTTATAATTTTTAATTTCGTCCCCTATGTTGCATACAATGTCATCAATTTTAAATTCAATATTATCATCATTTATTGAGTATTCTATAGAAGAAGCCTTTTCTAAGTCCTTTTTACTTCTATTTAATATTCCTTTATTACTTATTCCAATAATATAATCATCATCCATTGTGGAAATTAAATTTTTAAGTTTTTCTAAGAAATTATTTTTGCTATCCATTCTGATAACCCTCCTGGTGTCATTGCTCCAACCTCAGCTCCAAGAGAAGCCATCTTTTGAGCTGCATTTTTATCATAACTAGGGGTTGCTTCCATATCTAAGGCTGTTAAAACTATAAGCTTTGCTCCTGATTCTATTATAGACTTAGCTGTGGCATACATATTTCCATAGCCATATCCCTCATATAAATCTGTTACTAAAATAACCATAGTTCTATGAGGATTTTCTATTAAAGTTTCACAATATTGAAGTGCTTTTGTAATGTTTGTTCCTCCACCAAGCTGAACACTCATAAGAGTTGCTACTGGGTCATCTATATATCCGCTTAAATCCACAACCTCTGTATCAAATATAACTAAATTTGTTTTAAGCATTGGAAGTTTTGAAAAAATCCCTGCCATAATTGCACTATGTATTACAGAATCAAGCATAGAGCCACTTTCATCTACTGCTATTATTACATTCCAAGGATTATATTTTTTTACTCTATCATTAAAATAAACCTTATCTACAACAAGCCTATTTTCTTCTGTATCAAAATTCTTTAAATTTGCCTTTATTGTTCTTTTATAATCAATATTTCTTGAAGATTTTATAAGGCTTGATTTATTTTTATTCACCC
Source organism: Clostridium sp. (assembly GCA_022785265.1). Lineage (GTDB taxonomy): Bacteria > Bacillota > Clostridia > Clostridiales > Clostridiaceae > Clostridium. Next base: position 1,112 of record JALFQD010000354.1, read on the forward strand.
TTCCAACAATAGCTTTTTTTACATCATTTTCAAGCTTTTTAGTTATATCATCAGCTACCTTTTTTACTATTTGCTTAGCAGTTTCTAAAATTTCTCCCTTCATTAAATGCTTCATTTGAAGAATATTTTTTAGAAGTTCTTTATTAGGCTCTAGCTTTTCTAAAACCTCTTTATCTGTTAATAATTCTGTAAGCTCATATTTATCTAAAGCATGTTTTTCTAATATTTCTACTGTTTCTTTTGGAAAGACCTCTCTAATTTTTGTTATCCATGATGGCACTGTAAGACTAGAAGGGTCAAGGCTTCCACCCCTTTCTTTTCTTACTCCATCCTCTTCACCGTATTCTCTTGAATATAAATAATCTAAAAGTACATCCATATCCATATAATTTAAAGAGGAACCATCTTCTCCAAATCCTATTTGATTATCTGAATATTTTCCCAAGATGAGCCTCCATTTATTTAACTTAGAAGCATCCATTTTATAGTCCCTCCTCTTTCATAAATTCTGATATAACCTTGTCTAATTCTTCTCCTAATGCAACTACATTTGGTGATATTCCTTTTAAGCTATCAAATTTTCTTTTGCTTATTCCATACATTTTTGAAACATTTTCTCCAATTTCATCTATTTCTCTTGGAGTAAAATAGCTAAAGGCAAGCCTTAATTCTGGTATAACTCTCATAAATTCCTCTTCTGATACATCGTTAACAAGCTTATCCACAGATTTTAAAAGTGAATCATCTATAAAAACAACATCCCTTGCTGTTGAAAATAATCCATTTAAAAATCCTGGAACCTTCATTATCTTTTCCTTTGTCCCTAAGATATATCCTTCAGCAGCTACTTTTATTTCTTCTATTTCAGCCTCATTAAGACCATATAAAATTCCAAGTGCTGCACCTTCAATGCTTGCATTACCTTCCCTAAATCTTAATAAAGACCTTAGTGCTTCCTTTAAAATATCTTTATCTAAATTAATATCTCTATTTAACACAACATTGAATACTTCTTTTAAAGCATTTACAGTTTTAATTGAATCCTCTTCATTAGTTAAATATAAATCAGGAATTAAAATTGAAAGCTTACTATAGCAAGAAAATATTATTTCTCCTATTTTATCCATAGTAGACATACTATAAAGCTCTCTCATATAATAAATTGAATTTAAATATTTTAAACAGTCTATAAGTGAATAAAAACTTCCATCCTCTGCTATAGCATCTCTTAAAGATAATATTGTAGAATTGAAAACCTCTTCTAGCCCCATATAAAAAGCTTGTACAAGTATTTTTGAAATATCCCCTGAATTTTTTGCACTATCTTTAATTTCTTTTTTTACTAAAGATAAAGTAGCCTCTTTTAAACTTCCTCCATAAACAGAATTATCAATAAGAGCAGAATCAACATTTGTACTCCACTTATATTTCCATACTTCTCTTACTAAGTTAGTATCCTTTTTAAGTAAAATATTAGGGCCTCTTTTTACTGTGCAGAAATTTGTATTTAAATATTCCATTCTATGAAGCATTGTGCTTATTTCTCTATGTCTTTTGCTCGAGAATATATCTAATGCAACTTCTTGTTCTACTGTTGTTATTATTTTGAGCTTATATTTTTGGGCTAAGTTTTTAAAATCTTGTACTAACGGTGGAACATCTGCTTTTTCACAAAGCTTCCCTATTTTATTTCCTGTAAGTTCTTTATATAAAATTTTTATAGGGTCCTCTGTTGATACGTTTAAATATCCTATTATAATATAAGAAGTTATTCCATCTATAAGCTCATAAGCTCCACATTGATTTTTTTCTCTAAGGGAAGCTAAGCCCTTACACATATTAAATGCACATATTTCATCAAATGTGGAAAGACATCCATCATTTTTTCTAACCTTTTTTCCTGTCTTTATGATGAATTTTAAAACAGAATCTTCATAAAAATTATCCTCATTTTTTTCTATACCCTTCCATACCTCTTCATAAAAGTTTGGAAAAGGCATTCCACTTGCATATCCATTTAATTGATCCACAGCTTCCATTGAATAAGGCATAACATATACATTGCTATCATCTTTATTAAGTTTATGTAATTTAATTTTATTTTCTTTATCTAAAAGTTCTAATATCCCATAGGTATGAAACCCACCAGTTACAACTAAAACCTTTTTATATTCCTTTGAAAATTCTTGTATTTTAGAGGTCATAAAGATTTCTCTTGCTATACAACCTTCCTCAATTAATTCCTCCTTAGGAGTATTTAATCTTGTAAGATA
>JALFQD010000375.1 GCA_022785265.1 Clostridium sp.
AATTTTATTCTTAATACTGATATAATAAAAATTGAATTATATTTTAACAGTTGGAGGATTTATGTTAACATTTGACCTTTATAATTTTATAAGCAACTCAATTTTAGGTGGATTTATTATTTTAATAATTTTATTTTTGAAGAAATCTTTATTTAAAAGATTTTCCAATAAATTTAACTATTTTGTATGGATTCCATTGTTAATATGCATTATATTTCCAATAAAAATTAATATTTCAGAAACTTCTATTGAGAAATCGCCAAAATATTTAAAGTCATTTTATTTTAATTTACCAACTAATAGCTTTAATGAAAGATATGATTTCTTTTTTAATGACGCTTTACTTTACATATATTTAGGAATATCTATTTTTTATTTTTCACATTATATTTTAAAATTTATAAATGATAGAAAAGAACTTTCTTTATATTCTTTCGAAATAAAAAATAAACATATTAATGAAATTTATAATAAAGTAGCAGATGAATTAAATATAAAAAAAAGACTTCCCTTAAGAGTCTCTGATTGTATATCTACTCCAATTAATGTAGGTGTAACATATTCTAATATTGTTATTCCAAATATTAATTATTCTGATGAAGAATTTGAATTGATTTTTAAGCATGAATTTATTCATGGAAAAAGACATGACTTTTTTATAAAAACTTTTACTCAGTTAGTAGTATCTTTTAATTGGTTTAACCCTTTATTTTATATTATGAAAAAAGATATTTTAGCTTTTTGCGAATTATCTTGTGATGAAACTGTAATGAAACTTTCTTCTAAAAAAGATATTAAAACATATGGATATATGTTAATAAAAACAAGTGGTGATATGTATGAAAGAGATGATTCTTTATTTTCTACATTAAATAGTTCTTCTTATATAAAAAATAGAATTTACTCTCTTACAGACACTAATAAAAAAATAGAAGGCAGTATTTTTCTAACAATACTTTCTATATTATTTATTGTAATTTTTATAAATATTAATATAAAAATTTATTCAATACCAAATATTATTAATTCTTCTTATTTTAATATTTGTGAAAATAGCTTATATGCAAATAGTAGAGCTAACCATACATATGCTGATTACTTATTTTGTACTATATCTGAACTTTTACAGAACAATGATATTGATGGTTTAAAAATATTTTTACAAAAAAATAATATTAATTATACTGTTAAAAATGGTAAGCTTACTGTTGATACTAAAGATATTTCAATTAAATTAAATCTATCCTCTAATGAATATATTTTATTTCAAAAATAGGGATCAAAATCCCTATTTTTTTAATCTTCTTCAAAACCATACATTAACATATATAATTTTCTTGGCTCTATATCTAATAAATCTAACTTATTTAATCCACTCACTTTAATTAAAATTAAATCATCATGACTTAAACTTTTTAAATCTTTAAACATATCTTTAAATTCTTGAAAACTTATTGTTATATCTTTATTTTGTTCTAAAACAATCTCCCAATATTCTTCTCCAGTAAGGTTCTTGTGAGCACTAAGAACTGCATTATTCCAAGCATATAATAATTTAGCAAAAGGTTGCATGATTTCATCTCCTCTATTAATTTAATCTTTCTTCCAATACTTTTACAATAGTCTCTATAATTTTTACTCTTGCATAGTATTTTGAATTTCCTTCAACTATAGTCCATGGTGCATAACTAGTTGAAGTTCTTATAAGCATTTCATTTATAGCTTGTAAATACTCATCCCATTTTTCTCTATTTCTCCAATCCTCTGAAGTTATTTTCCACTGTTTTTCTGGATTTTCTTCACGTTCTTTAAATCTTTTAGCTTGCTCATCCTTATCTATGTGAATCCAAAATTTTATTATGATAGTTCCTTCATTATATAAATGAGATTCCATATCATTTATTTCTCTATATGCCCTATTCCACTCCTCTTCTGTAGCTAGTTTTTCCACTCTTTCTACTAAAACACGTCCATACCATGTACGGTCAAAGATTGCTATATGACCATCCTTAGGAATTCTATTCCAAAATCTCCATAAATAATGATGGCTCTTTTCCACATCATTTGGAGCCCCTATTGGATTAACACAATATCCTCTTGGATCCATTTTTTCTGATATTCTTTTTATGGCTCCTCCCTTTCCAGCAGCATCCCATCCTTCAAAAGCTATTATAACAGGTGTTCTTTTCAAATATAATTGATTTTGAAGCTTTGAAAGTTTCTTTTGAGCTTTATCTAATCTCTCTTTATACTCTTCCTTACTTAGCTTTTTAGATAAATCTACTTTATCTAAAATTGTGGTTTCTTTTAAATTTTGTATATTTATTTTACTTACATTTTTAATTTCTTTCTTTAACTTTTCAATGGCTATACGTTCTTCTAATCCTTTAATTACTATTTTAAAAATTTTACTAATTGCATATTCTTTGTCCATAGCCTCTATTATATTCCACTTGCAATAATCATTATCTGTTTTTATAAGTGTCTCTTCAATTATATTTAAATACTCATCATACTGTTCATAATGCTTCCAATCTTCTTTAGTAACTCTCCATTTAGTTTCATTAGAAGATTCTAAAGCCTCAAATCTTCTTTTTTGTTCTTCCTTTGTTATATGAAGAAAGAATTTAAATATCAATGTACCATCTCTAAAAAGTTCCTCTTCAAAAGAATTTATTTCTTCATAATAACTAGAAAGTTCACTTCTTTTTGATACTTTATCAAGACGATCTAATAAAACTTGACGATACCACCCTCTATCAAATATAACCATATTTCCTTTAGCAGGAGTTTTAGTCCAAAATCTATGAAGAAAAGGATAATATTTTTCCTCTGAAGTTGAAACCTTAGTTGAATATACATTAAATCCTCTAGGGTCTAATGGATGAATAAATTTGTTAATTAATGTTCCCTTTCCAGAAGCTCCCCAACCTTCAAAAAGTATTATTATTGGAATTCCTAATTTTTTTGCTTCTCTTTGAAGACTACTTAACTTTAATTCATACTCTTCCTTAATAATATCATAATCTTTTTTCTTCATCTTTTTAGATAAATCAACATTTTCTAACATATTTATCTCTCCTTATATTTAAAAAAGAGATTGGTATTATCCAATCTCTAATATCAATTCTTTTTACTTAAGATAGTTATAAATAATTTCTAATCTCTCTTCCTCTAAAATATTAGCTATTTTATTTTCTACCTTTCCATTTTTAATAAATCTTTCTTCATTTGCATCAGCTATTTTTTGAAGTCTTTCTTGGAACTTATCTTCTGTTAATAAATTATCTTGAAATTCATCAACTAAATCCTTTACTGCTGTTGCTAATTCCTTTGGATTTCTGTAAACTGCTCTCATATTATTATGTTCTCCTCATCTTTATAAAATAAAAAATAAATTTATTCTATACTACCATAAATTAATGTTGTTTTCTAGTCTCTTTTTTAATTGCTTCTAAAGCATAGGCAACATGAAGTTCAGTTGATATAAGTACAGCTTTCTCATCTATGTTAAATTTTTCATTGTGATTTGGGTAAGCTCTTCCCATTTCTTCATTTCCTGCACCTACAAAAGCAAAAACCCCTGGAATTCTTTTTTGATAAACAGAAAAATCTTCCCCAAGCATCATCTTTGGAATACTTACAAGAGCTTCTTCTGGGAATATTTTTTTTGCTCCATCTAAGGCACTTTTAACTGCATCTTTATCATTTACTACTGCTGGATGAGCAGACATATTATAATCTATAACAGCAGTAGCACCATATGAAGACGCTGTGCTATATACTATTCTTTCAATAGAACTTTTCACATGCTTAGCTGTTTCTACAGAAAAAGTTCTTACTGTTCCTTCTATAAAAGCTTCTCCAGAAATTATATTATGTTGAGAGCCTGATTGAATATGTCCTATAGTTACAACTGCAGAATCTATAGGATTTATTTCTCTACTTATTATAGATTGAATATTTAAAACAATAGCAGCTGCTGCTAAAGTTGCATCTACACATTGTTGTGGCTTTCCTGCATGACCAGCCTTTCCATAAATCTTTATTTTAAAAATATCTGACGATGCCATTCTTGGTCCTTCTTCTATAGATATTTTTCCACATTCTATATCTCCAAAAACATGAAGTCCAAATATTTCATCTATTCCTAAAAGACAGCCATCTTCAACTATAAGCTTTGCTCCCTTACAATTTTCTTCTGAAGGTTGAAATATAAGTGAAATTTTTCCTGGAAGAAGGTCTTCATATTTTTTTAAAATAATTGCAGCTCCTATTAAAGATGCAACATGAGCATCATGACCACAAGCATGCATTACTCCTGGATTTTGTGAGCAATAAGACACTCCTGTTTTTTCTTCTATTCTTAAAGCATCCATATCTGCCCTTAATGCAATATGTCTGCCTGCTCCTTTTCCTATTGTTGCTATTATTCCAGTTACAGCAGCCTCTTCATAAGAAACTCCTATTTTATCTAATTCCTCTTTTATTCTTTTTGAAGTTTCAAATTCTTCAAGTCCAAGCTCTGGATGTCTATGAAAATGTTTTCTAAGCCTTATTATGTATTCAGATATTTCCTTTGTTTCTTTTCTTATATCTATATTAAAGTCTCGTTCTTTTGGCTTTTTTTCTTCACTTTCTTTTTGTATTACTTCTTTTTTAAAAGTACTATTTTTTGAATTACTAAATCGCCTTCTTTTTGAAATTAAATCCATAGTAACACTCCCCCAAATATTTATTAGGAAATTTTCTATTATAATTTACTAAAATATTAATGAAAATTCCTATATTTTAGCTAGCTTTTTATAATTATATCATATAATCTTAATGTTTTTTTATTTTTTATAAATTTATATTTGTAAAATTATTGAAGAAAATCTCTTATATTAAATTTAATATCTCATTCTTTTTTTCTATTAATTTTTCATTGTAAACACCATTTACTTTAAGAGGGTTATCTCCTAGTACTATAATTTCATCTCCCATAAATATAGCTTCATCAATATCATGAGTAACAAAAATAACCATGGAATTTTCTTCTTTAAAAAACTTTTTAAGTTTCTCCATAATCATATATTTAATTTTATAATCTAAGGATTTAAATGGTTCATCCATAAGTATAAGCTTTGAGGCCTTTAATAATGCTCTTGCAATATTTACCCTCTGCCTCATTCCACCACTTAAGCTTTCAGGATATTTATTTTCTACTTCTAAGATATCAAGAATTTTTAAAACTTCCCTAAACTTATTTACTCCTTCTTCTTTAGAATAATATTCATAAATAAAAAGCTCCATATTTTCTTTTATAGTAAGCCATGGAATAAGTCTATCTTCTTGAAAAACATAGCTTATTTCTTCTGTTTTTACTCCAACGATTTCTCCTGAATCTTTAGGAATAAGTTCACTTAATATATTTAAAAGAGTGCTTTTTCCACCTCCAGACCTACCTAAAATTACATTGATATTTTTATCTAATGTTAAATTAAAATCCTCAAATATTTTTTTATCTTTAAAAGACTTATGTAAATTTTTAATTTCAATTTTCATTTTTCCACCTATAAACTCTCTTTAAAAGCTTTTTATTTATGTATTCAAACAAAATTGATATAAAAGCTATTATAACTATCCATGCAAAAATTCCAACAGTATTAAAATTAACTTTTTCTATTTGTACTGCTGTCCCTATACCATATTTAGGTTGCCCATGTACTTCTCCTGCTATTACTACCTTAAAAGCTAAAGAGAAAGTAGATATTAGTATGCTCATAATATAAAATTTTATTACTGGAATATATATCTTTTTTATTTTTTCCTTTTGAGGTACTTTATAAATCTTACACATCTCTAATATTTTTTTATCAATATCTTTTAAAGAATTAAATATACCTTCATATAAAATAGGAAACACTATGGCAAAGCCTACTATAAAGGGTGCCTTATCCTTATCAAACCATATTAATGCAAGAAGAACTAATATCATTGTTGGAATTGTTTTTCCTATACTATTAAGAGGAGCTAAAATGTTTCTAAAAAAGGGATACATAAATGATAGTACCCCTAAAATAACTGATAATATTAATGCTCCTGCAAAACTTACTAAAGTTCTATATAAAGTACTTAATGAATTTTTTATAAATTCTGGACTTTTTATTATCTCTAACATGGAAAATAAAACATCCTCTATCCTTGGAAGATAAATATCTTTATTAATCTTTATGGCTACAATCTCCCATATTATTAAAAGCACTATAGCACCAAGGAAAATCTGACTTCTTTTATTCCATGAAAATAGCTTCATCAGGAACCTTTCCTCCTATTGTACTAGCATCGAAGCTATTTAATTTTTCAAAATAAGAATTATATTCATCATGAGTATCATCTATTCCTTCATAATCTATATTAGCCTTTTCCATAGCTTTTGGAATTATATCTTTACTTGCAGAAACTCCTATTTCTTCACAAAATGCTCCAAGTTCTTCTGTTCCTTTTTCTGCAAATTCACAACTTTCTTCTAATTTATCTAAAAACTCATCTATAAATTCTTTATTTTTATCTGCAAAATCTTTTTTAACTATTACTGTTGATTGTGGAAAACCATACTTTGAATTATTTTTTTCCTTCCATAGTTCATTTAAATCTAAAATTATTGAAACTTTATTATTTTTAGATGAAACTTGTGTTAATGCTGGTTCTGGAAGAACTGCATAAGGAGTTTTTCCTGCAATTACTGTTGGGGCAAGCTCTGTTACTCCTCCAACATATGAAAAATTAAAGTCTTCATCACCATAACCCATATCTTTTAAAACTGATTTAGTAACAATATCTGGAGTTAAGCCTTTACCAATATTGTATATTTCTTTTCCCTTTAAATTTTCTAAGCTAATTTCTCCATCAGTTGAAACTAAATAAAAACATCCCCAACCTACTGTTCCTGCAATTTCATATCCAGCACCTTTATTATATTGAGTTGCTGCTACATTTGAAGGTACTATTGCAATATCAGGTTCTCCTTTAAGTACAGATGAAACTATATTTTCAGAAGTTTTTTCTATTGTATAAGTTGTTGTATAGTTCTTTTTTATCTCTGAATTTTCTTTAATAAGCTTTGCAGATGCTATTGCTGGAAGACCATCTGGTACAACGACCTTAACCTCTGTAGTTTCTGTTTTTTGATTATTTACTGAATTAGATGATTCATTTTTATTTCCACAGCCAATTAATGAAATTGTAAGACATAATGTTGATACTATTAAAAGTAATTTTTTCTTCATTTTCATTCCTCCTTAAAATTCAATTAATATTATAGTACCTTAAAAATTTAGTTACAATAGCACTTTTTATTGTTAAGGTTATCAAAAATATAAATTTATTAGTTGCTAAACCATAAATAACTTTTTAAACTTTCTAATGAATTTTAATAAATTTGTTTTTTTCTCTTTTATTTATGTATAAAATATGCAATTTGGAACATACTATTTATATATTTAGTTTATTTTTAAATGTATGGTGGTGAAAATATGTGGTTCAATAAAAGCTCTGATGAAATAATAAACGAATTTAACAGCAATATACTAAATGGTCTTTCTTCAGAAGAAGCTAAAATACGCCTAGAAAAAATAGGAGAAAATAAACTTACTTCAAAGAAAAAGAAAACAATAATAGCTCTTTTTTTATCTCAATTAAATGATGTAATGATTTATATACTTATAATAGCTGCTATAATATCTGGCATCATGGGAGAGATAAGCGATTCAATAATAATACTTATAGTTATATTAATAAATGCACTTATTGGTGTAATTCAAGAATCAAAAGCAGAAAAAGCTTTAGAATCATTAAAAAAGCTAAGCACTCCAAAGGCTATTGTAAAAAGAGATGGTATTCTTTTAGAAATTCCCTCTGAAGAAGTTGTCCCTGGAGACATTATAATAATAGATGCTGGCAGATATATTCCTGCTGATATTCGTCTTATTGAAAGTGCAAATCTAAAAATAGATGAATCTGCCTTTACAGGGGAATCTGTCCCCGCAGAAAAAAATGCAAATACTATTTTAGATGATGAATCTGCACCTATAGGAGATAGAACTAACATGGCTTTTATGTCCACCTTAGCCACCTACGGAAGAGGAAATGGTATTGTTGTAGCCACTGGAATGAATACTGAAATTGGGAAAATTGCTTCAATGCTTGAAAATGAAGAGGATGAAACTACACTTCTTCAAAAAAAATTAGCTTTTGTTGGGAAAGCTTTAGGTTTTGGTGCTGTGTTTATATGCTTATTAATATTTATAATTTCCATGTTTCAAGGAAGAGACTGGTTTGAAATGCTTTTAACATCTATAAGTCTTGCAGTTGCAGCTATTCCTGAAGGACTTCCTGCCATTGTTGCCATTGTTCTTGCCCTTGGTGTTCAACGAATGATAAAAGAAAATGCTATTGTTAAAAAACTTTCTGCAGTTGAAGCCTTAGGTTCTGTAAGCATAATATGTTCTGATAAAACTGGAACTCTTACATTAAACAAAATGACAGTAAAAAAATATTTTGTAAACAATACACTTAATTCTTTAGAAAAACTAAACATAGAAAATAATGAAAGCAGAATATTACTTGAAAACATGATTCTTTGTAATGATGCAACAAGTGATGAAAATTCCAAAACTGGTGACCCCACAGAAATAGCTTTTTTAGATGCTGGAATCAAATTTAATATGTTTAAAAATGACTTAAACAATAATCATAAAAGAGTAAATGAAATTCCTTTTGATTCTGAAAGAAAACTAATGACTACAATAAACTCTTATAATGGTGAATTTAAAGTAATAACAAAGGGCGCTATTGATTCATTGTTAACAATTTGCACAAAAGCTTTAATAAATGGAGAAATAATTCCTCTTACAGACGAAATAAAAAATTCTTTCTTAAATGCTTCTGATAAAATGGCTGAAGATGCTTTAAGAGTTCTAGGAACAGCATATAAAAATATATCTTCTTCTAATATTCCTCTTAAGGATTTAGAAAGAGATTTAATATTAGTAGGTCTTATGGGCATGATAGACCCTCCTAGAAGTGAAGTAAAGGATTCTATTTTATTATGTAAAAAAGCTGGAATAACTCCTATTATGATAACTGGAGACCATAAAAATACTGCTTTTGCCATTGCTAAAGAATTAAAAATTGCATCAAAACCTTCAGAGTGCATCTCTGGAAATGAAATAGATAACTATACTCAAGCTGATTTTAATTTAGTTGCTCCAAAGTTTAAGGTTTTTGCAAGAGTTTCTCCAGAGCATAAGGTTAAAATTGTAAAAGCTTTTAAATCTCATGGTCATATAGTTTCAATGACAGGAGATGGAGTAAATGATGCTCCGTCTTTAAAAATAGCAGATATTGGAGTAGCTATGGGGGTAACTGGAACTGATGTGGCTAAAGGAGCTGCAGACATGATACTTACAGATGATAATTTTTCTACTATTGTCTCTGCTATAGAAGAAGGACGTAATATTTATACAAATATTCGTAAATCAATTATATTTTTACTAGCTTGTAACTTTGGAGAAATAATAACTCTATTTCTTGCCATACTTTTAAATTGGGATACTCCTCTTCTTCCAATTCATATTTTATGGGTAAATTTAATTACAGATAGCTTTCCTGCTCTTTCTTTAGGAATAGACCCTTTAGATGAAGATGTAATGAATGATTTGCCAAGAAATCCTGAAGAAAGTTTATTTTCAGGACATATGAGTTATCTTTTCTTTAATGGACTTATTATAGGACTTCTTACCCTTTCAGCCTTTAGAATTGGAGAAAAACTTTATCCTAACTCACTTGTTCATGCACAAACAATTGCTTTTTTAGTATTAAGTATTTCTCAACTTTTCTTCTCTTTAAATATGAGAAGTACAAGAAAATCAATATTTAAATTTGGATTCTTTAAAAATAAATATTTAATTGCTTCAATAATATTAGGAATACTTCTTCAACTTATTATTATTTTTGTGCCATTTTTATCTTCAGTATTTAAAGTATATTCTTTAAGCTTTAAGGATTTAGTTGTAGTATTTTTAATTTCTTTAATACCATTTACTTTAAATGAATTATTAAAGCTTACTTTTAGAAAAAAATCTCCTTTATTATAATTTTATGATATAATTGTTTTCAGTAAATCATAAATTTTAATGATAAAGGAGAAACTATGTTTAGTGAATTAGGTTTAAATGAAAATATTATTAAAGGACTAGAAGCACAAGGTATAACCTATCCTACTGAAATACAAAAGCTTTCAATTCCTTGTATATTAGAAAATAAAGATGTTATAGGAGAAGCTTATACAGGTAGTGGAAAAACTTTAGCTTTTACCGCCCCATTGTTTCAAAAGATAGATATAAATAAAAAAGAAATGCAAGCACTTATATTAGCTCCTACCCATGAGCTTGTTATGCAAATAGTTTCACAAATTAAATTATTAAGTAAAAACTCCGAAATTCCTATTGCTACTTTAGGACTTATTGGAGATGTTAACATTGATAAACAAATTAAAAAAATAAAAGAAATAAAACCTCAGATTGTTGTAGGCACTCCAGGAAGGATTGCAGATTTAATAAGAAAAAGAAAAGTTACTGCTCATACTTTAAAAACAATAGTTATTGATGAGGCAGATAATCTTTTAGATAATACAAGTAGTCCAACAGTAAAAGATATAATAAAAGCTACAATGAGAGATAGACAACTTTTGGTTTTTTCTGCAACAATTAATGATACCACCTTATCTCTTGCAAAATCACTAATGAAAAATCCTGAAATTTTTAAAAGCAAAGAAAAGGTAGCCTTAAATCCTAATATTTCTCATATGTATATTGAAGTTGATAAAAGAGAAAAGTTTGAAACTTTAAGAAAGCTCATAGCTTCTGTAAACCCTAAAAAAGCTTTAGTTTTTGTAAATAGAGGATATGAAATAAATCTTGTTACTGAAAAGCTTCAATTTCATAATAAATCTGCCTTTGCAATACACAAAGGTCTTTCAAAAGAACAAAGACAAAATGCTTTAGAAAGCTTTAGAAATGGTAAAATAAATATATTAGTTTCTTCTGACATCTCTGCAAGAGGCTTAGATATTCAAGGAGTAGATTATATAATAAACTTAGATTTTCCATCTAATCCTAATGAATATCTTCATAGGGCTGGAAGAACTGCAAGAGGAAATAATTCTGGATGTACAATTTCTTTAATTACATCTAAAGAAAAAGCTGCAATAAGAATTTATGAAAGAGAATTTAATATAAAAATAACAAAAAAAATATTAAAACAAGGTAAACTTCTTTAAAAAAGCAAATAACATAATTTACTAATAATACAATAAATGGAGCTGTCACATTAACAAATACTCACACAATATATAGAATTTTAGTTATATGAAATATACTATATATTATGATTAAAATTCTTTATGTAACAACTCCATTCTTTTTATTTTTTATTCTTTTTCTTATCTTCTTTTTTCTCGTGTTTTCTATTAAAATGAATTATAATACCTAATGATATCCAAAAAACAACCATTGTTATTAAAAATCCTTTAGTATTTAAATCATCAGCTGTAAGCACAAAATTTGATTTATTTAAATTTTTGTCTTTATTTAAAGAAACTTTATTTTCTAAATTTTCCTTATCTTTTGATGAATTTTCCTCTAGTTTTTTATTATCTTCTGAGGAATTTTTCTCTTCAGTCTTATTATCATCTTTTGAAGGATTTTCTTTACTTGGTTTATTATTATCTGTTTGTGAATTTTCATCTTCAGACTTATTATCCCAATCTGATGGTTTTTCTTCATCTGGCTTATTGATACCCTCTGATGAATTCTCTTGATTTTGTTCATTATTATCTTCTGATGGCTTTTCTTCACTTGGTTTATTATCATCTTCTGATGGAGGAGTAATAGGTTCTTCCATCTCTTTAATAAAGTTTCTTAAGTTTTCAAGCTTATCTTTATTTTCATTTGAAACTTTATTTTTTTCATCTAAGCTTAAATCATCATAACTATTTACTACTAATTTTGCTATATTTAAATATTCTTCTTCATTTCCTTCTATATCTTTTTCTAAAAACTTATTTATATCTTCTCCATAATTAAGTTCACTTGAAAAAGAAAGATTTATTAAGTAACTTGTTTTAGTTTTATCTGGTGCTTCACATATAACTTCTATTGTAGGATTTGCTTTATTAAGTTCTATTTTCTCATAAGCTTCATTTGAATTCTTTTCTATATTATTTATTGAAGTTATCTTTGAAAAACTATTATTAGCTTTAAATTTTATTTGTTGTAGTGAATCTTTATAATAATATGGAAGCTCTATATTATATTCTTTGTTATTTTTATTAAATTCTATAGTTTTTTCTCCAATTGTTCCTTCTGAAATTGAACTATCATTTGACTTTTTAGTTATAGCCTTTATAGTAAAATTCCTTGGCTCTGTTTTATCAAATAAATTTAAATCTTCAACAGAATCTTCATTAAATATATAGCTTTCTCCTAAATTAACCTTCGCTTTATAAAGATACTCTCCACTTGAATATACTAAATTTTCCTGACATCCTATTGAGGCTGCTTTATTATTAATGCTATTATCTATATGTACTCCTATAATCCCCTTTCCTTTTGGAAGCACAAAAGAATTTACATCTGTCTTTATATATCCTGAATAAGGAACAATTCCGCTATATAAAACTATTTTATTTTCAATGTCAGGAATATCTTCTTTTAAAGGAATATAATATAAATCATAAGTTGCTCCTTGATTAGTTGTTTGAAAAACAATTGAATCTAAAATATTATAATCCTCTGTAAAATCATAAAGATTAGCAGCGTAAAGGTTTGTTTCTTGTTCTCCATTTTCCTTTATAAGTTTAAATGTATAATCTGCTCCTTCTTCATCATGCTGATATAATTTATAATTATTACTTGATTGTTCTGCTTCTAAAATTGAATAATTAGTATTATACCCTTCATCTAATATGGTTGTATCCTCATAAGAGACCCAAATATAACCACCTTCATTATTGTTATTTCCCCAACTGCTTTTAACAAGCCATGCTCCATCATTTTCTATATTACTATTAAATCTAAAATTCTCTTTAGGATAATTATCATCCCATCCAACAATTATAACAGAATGATTGGTAGCAGTTCTTTGTCCAGGATAGCAATAAGTTCCATTAATCTTATCATAATAAAGAGCTGAATGAAAATACGCTGTATAAACTCCTCCATATTTAAGCACTGCATTTTTTATAGTTTCTTTATCATTTTTAAGATACATTATGCTTGAAACATTAAAAGCTGTTTCTGCTTCATTCATATTGCTAGGCTTAGGTGCTAACTTTGAATATTGAAATGGTATATCACTTTCAAGTTTTGGTCCTGCCCATGCAGTAAAATATCCAAGAGCTATTTGATCATATCCTCCTCTATCTGCAGCTCTATGCCATCCATAACCTTCCTCATCAGCTGTTCCCCACCATCTTAAATGCTCCTCTGAGAAATCATAATATTCATCTCTATTTAATACTAAATAACTTTCTAATGTACCTAAACTAGCAAAGCTCCAACATACATCTAATGTACCTTGGTCTCTTACTGATGTCATAAGATTTAATTTTCTAGGATCATACACTACATATTCATTATAACTATTTTTTATACTTGTCCCATCTATTATATAAG
The DNA here is from genome assembly GCA_022785265.1 of Clostridium sp. GTDB lineage: Bacteria > Bacillota > Clostridia > Clostridiales > Clostridiaceae > Clostridium. Next base: position 13,719 of record JALFQD010000375.1, read on the forward strand.
GAGAAGGCATATTTATAATTTCTTCTTCTCCACTTTCCATTCTTTTTAAGTACTCTTCATAAGCTGGATTATATTCTTTTACTAAATTATATTCTTCTGTTAAAGATGTACTTATTTCTTTTCCATAAGTAGTTACAGGAATTTGCCCTAAAACTAAAGCTATTATTAAAATTATACCCCTTCTTTTCATGAAAATCCCCCTTTTTATTCTCAATAAAATCGCTTTAATTAATACTCAACACATTTCATCATAAGCCCAAGAGCTGGTGCTCTTTCTCCTGCCTTTTCCCTATCCATAGCATTTATTATATCTTTCATTTCTAAAGGATTTCTCTTTCCTAATCCAACCTCGATTAATGTTCCTATAATTATCCTTACCATATTTAAAAGAAAGGAATTTCCATTAATCTCTATATTTATTATACCATTGTTTTCACTTATATTTATATAATTTATTGTTCTTACAGTTGATTTTTCTTTCTTATTTTTTAAATTTGTAAAACTCTTAAAATCATGAGTTCCAATTAAAAATTCTGATGCCTTTTTCATATCTTCTATATTAAGCTTTTCTTTTACATGATAAGCATATTTTCTTGTAAAAACATCATTATTTTCATTATTATTTATTTTATACACATAACTCTTTGACTTTACATTATATCTTGCATGGAATCTTGGACTTGCTAATTTAATCTCTTTAATTATAATATCCTCTGGCAGATATTCATCTAAATACTCTTTTATTTTTTCTAAAGATTTTATTGAATTTGTAGTAAAATTAGCTACAAAGTTATCTGCATGAACACCTGCATCAGTTCTTCCACAACCAATAACTTGAATTTCTTCATCAGTCATTTTGCTTAAAACATGTTCTAGCTTTCCTTGAATAGTAGTAATCTTATTCTCCTTTTGCTTTTGCCATCCATTATATCTAGTTCCATCATATTGTATTACTAATTTTATATTATTCATTGTTTCTCCTTTAACCTTTTAAAATCATTTTAATTATATCATTTTCTAATAATATAAAAAAGAAATATTGAACATATTATTTTGTTCTTCCACCCTGTTGGCTTCAAATTAGGACAAAATAATATATTCAATATGTTCTAAGTAAAGGGAAATTTAATATTTATTATCAGCTTGACAAATATATCTTATTAAAAATTTTTGATAAAAAAAAGGAGTTGTCGCATCAGCAAATATTTACAATATATAGAGCATTTTAATCATATAAAATGTACTATATATTGTAATCAAAATTCTTTATGCAACAACTTCTTACTTTTATATTATAGGTCAATGACCATTGTCATAAGGTCATTTGTTCTCTTTATAAATGTATCTAATTCCTCAGCATTAAGCTCTTTGTTTCCTATAAGTGCTAGGTCAACAATTTGGTTAACAATTAATGCTACCTTATCTTTCTTACTTTCATCATCAGCTAAAGAAACAAGTTTCTTTACTATGGCATTTTTATCATTAATTACTAATGTTCTTTCTTGTGGGAAGTTCATTCCTGCCATCATATTTCCGCCAAATTGCTTTTGCATTTCTGCCATTCTTCTTGAATATTCAGAGGTTAAAACCATAGCTGGAGTACCTTCATTCTTTAAACTTTCAACTGAATATTCCTTCATCTTTTCTCCAACAACATCTTTAAATACTTTTATTAGCTTTTCATTTTCTTCTTTTTTATCTTCTTTATTTTCATCCTTATCTTTTAAAAGGTCTGATATATCAGAATCAACTCTTGTAAATTTAACATTTTGTTCTTTATATTCTAAGAATGACATAAAGTTATTATCAATTGGAGTACTTAATATTACTGCATCAATTCCATATTCCTTAAATAACTTAATATATTGTGATTGTTTTTCTAAATCACTTACATAGAATACTTTATTTTCATGAGTATCTTTTGCTTTTTCAAGATAATCTTTTAACGTAACATATTCATCATTTATTGTCTTAAATACAATAGAATCCTTTATCTTATCATAGAATCCTTCATCTCTTAGGCAACCATATTTAATAAATAATTGTATATCATCCCAGAACTTATTATATTGTTCTCTATCTTTATTAAATATTGAATTTAACTTATCTGCAACCTTCTTAACAATGTGTTTAGAAATCTTAGCTACTTCTTTATCGTTTTGAAGGAAGCTTCTTGATACATTAAGAGGTAAATCTGGACAATCTATAACACCCTTAAGAAGTAATAAGAATTCTGGAATTACTTCCTTTATATTATCAGCTACAAAAACTTGATTATTAAATAGTTTTACTTGTCCTTCAACTAATTCAAATTCATTTTTAAGTTTAGGGAAGTATAAAATACCTTTTAAATTAAATGGATAATCTACATTTAAATGAATCCAGAATAAAGGTTCATCGTAACAATTAAATACCTTTCTATAGAAATCCTTATATTCTTCATCTGTACATTCAGAAGGTTTTTTAAGCCAAAGAGGATTTGTATCATTTATAGGTTGAGGAACATCTACCACATCATTTTCCTCTTCTTCCTTTACTTCTTCTCCTGCTTCTTTCTTCTTTTTGATTTCTTCTTCTTTTTTAGCTTTTTCTTCAGCCTTTCTCTTTTCCTCTTCAACATCTACAAAGTAAATTTCTGTTGGAAGGAATGAACAATACTTTTCAACTATTCCTCTTACTTTATATCCATTTAAAAACTCTTCGCTTTCTTCATCTATATAAAGAGTTATTGTTGTACCTCTTTCTTTCTTTGTATCTGAAGGTGATATTTCATATTCAGTACCACCATCACAAATCCATCTTACAGCTTCTGCTCCTTCTTTATAAGAAAGTGTATCTATTTGAACTCTTTTTGAAACCATAAATGCTGAATAAAATCCTAGTCCAAAATGACCTATTATATCATTTCCTTGGTCCATCTTTTCTTTATACTTTTCCATAAAGTCTGCTGCACCTGAAAATGCTACTTGATTTATATACTTTTTAACTTCTTCTTCTGTCATACCAATACCATTATCAGTAAAGGTTAATGTTTTATTTTCTTTATCTACTGTAACTGTAATCTTAAAGCCTTCACTAACTTCCTTTGCTTCTCCTAAAGAAATTAATCTCTTTAGCTTGCTTACAGCATCACATCCATTACTTATTAATTCTCTTATAAATATATCCTTATCAGAATATAACCATTTCTTTATTATTGGAAAAATATTTTCGGTATCAATTGATATAGTTCCTTTTTCATTACTCATTTATGTTCATCTCCTATTATTATCGTGTAACAAAATATATTATAATTTTAAAGTCAAAGAAAGTCAAAAGCTAATTTTAAAGTAAATCATTGTTTTTAAAAGAAAATATGACTATTATTAATTTATTTTAGAACAACAAGAATTCTTTATAAAATTTCATGAATTTTAATGATATTATTAAAAACTACATTAGCTATAGAATAAAAAATGAGTTTAATTTAACAACTAATATAATTTCCTATTGAATAAAAAAGTGTGAAATTATTACTTTGCTTTTTCTAAATACAAAATAATAATTCACACTTTTTAATTAAACAAAAGGAACTTTCTAAACTTATTTCTTTTGTTAAATCTTACTATTAATCTAATAAATCATCTATAATTTAGCAGTAAATATAAATTCAAATTTACAAAATACTTTTTATTTACTTTCTATTATAGCAAGAGCGGCAGCTCCTAAAACTCCAGCCTTTCCAGCAAGTTCAGCTTTAGCTACCTTACAGTGATTATAAATTGGAGTCATGCATCTTTCTTCCATAACTTCTGCTATTTTTTCAAAAACTATTGGTCCTGCATTACTTACTCCTCCGCCTAATACTATCATATCAGGGTCAAAGATGTTTGCTGCATTTGCAAAAGTTATTCCTAAATAATTTAATGCATTATCTATTATTCTCTTAGCTTCTTTATCTCCCTTAGCGGCTTCTTGGAATACTTCCTTAGAAGTTATTGTTTGATAATTTTTTAATGAAGTTTTGCAGTTACTTTTAGCTGCTTCTCTTCCTCTATTCATTATTGCTGTTCCAGAAGCTAAACTTTCAGCACATCCTGTGTTTCCACATCCACATCTTGGTCCTCCATTCATAAGAGTCATATGACCAATTTCTAAGGCGTTTGCAGTACTTCCTCTAAATAACTTACCATTAATTATTGCACCGCCTCCTATTCCTGTACTTGCAGTTATAAATACCATATTTTCAGTACCCTTTCCAGCACCAAACATAAATTCACCAAGAGTTGCAACATTTGCATCATTATCTAAGAAAGTTTCTAAGCCATATCTTTCTTTTATAGGCTTAACTATATTAAAGTTCTTAAATGGAAGATTTGGTGTATAAACAATTAATCCATTAGCTACATCTAAAGGTCCTGGAGAACCTATTCCTATAGCCTTTACCTCATTTTTATCTGTACCTTCAAGCACATAATCAATAGTATCAAGTAGCTTTTGAAGAACTGCTAATTCTCCTTTTTCTGCTTCTGTTTCTACTATCACTTCTTTTTTCATGTTACCTTCTAAGTCAACTAATGCTGTGTAGATTTTAGTTCCTCCTAAATCTACTCCAATTACATATTTTTTTTCCATTTTTCGGCCCCCTCACACATGCTTTTTTATATTTAACAGGTTCTGTCACTAGAAAATTTTTAATAAATATATAATAATATTATTTTTTAATACCATATATTGTATTAGCATTTCTTAAAGCGACAACTCCTTCTTAGTTTCCTATTAAGTATATCATTTTTACACAAGCTTTACAATTTGATAATTAAAAAATTTAAGTAAATCGCTAAATTTATTTAACTATATAAATTTACTAAACTTCCTTAACCTTTTCTAATGCATATTCCATAGCCTTCTCAAGATTTGCCACATTTTTTCCTCCACCTTGAGCAATTAGTGGACTTCCTCCACCTCTTCCATCAATTAAAGCTAGGCTATCTTTAACTAAAGCTCCCATATTTTTTTCTTTTAAATTTTTAGATGCTGCAAATAAAAGATTAGCTTTGTCCTCTCCCTTTACTGCAAATAATACAACCCTATTATCTTCTTCTGTAAGAGAACCTGCAAGCTTATTTAAATATTTCATATCTTCATTTTCATATATTTTATTTATTATTATAAAGTCACCACATTTTTCTGCAGAATC
>JALFQD010000397.1 GCA_022785265.1 Clostridium sp.
ACAATAAACTGTAGCAAAACTCTTTTATCATCTGCTTGGTTTAGAAAAACAACAGGTTTAGATGATAATATTACTCAAGAACTTAAAGAAAAAAGTGAAGTATATTATGCTGTTTTAAAGCTTCCTAAAAAATATAGAACAGTAATTCATTTATTTTACTATGAAGATATGTCTATAACTGAAATTGCAAATCTTCTTAATATTAAAGAATCTACAATAAAATCTCAGCTTCATAGAGCAAGAAAAAAATTAAAGGAAATTTTAAAAGAGGAGGAGTTTTAAATGTTTAAACATAAATATAAAAAGGATAATGAATTTATAAAGCCTAATTCTGAAAAGCTTATTGAAATTGAAAATAAAATAAGGTTTTCAAATCTTAAAAATAATAAAAAACATTTTTATAAAAAGCCACTTTTAGCTACCTGTGCATCATTTTTAATAATAATATTAGGTGTAATTTTATTTAATCAAAATAATGATAAAAAAAATATTGCATTTGAAAATAAAAATACCAAATTTGAATCTAGTGTAGCAACTCAAAAAAGTTATGATGATATTTACAAAGAATTAGACAAGCTTATAAGTAAAAATGACTCTACTTTAATAGCTACAGAAGAATATTCAGGTGAATCTATAAACTCTTCTCAAGATATTAGTAGTATGAAGGAATTTGATAGCACAGAAGATTCTTTATCTAATAGCAATAACTATACTAATACAAATATTCAGGTTTTCGGAGTAGATGAAGGGGATATTGTAAAGACTGATGGAAATTATATTTATTCTTTAAATAAAAATAATTTATATATTTCTAAAGTATCAAATGGAAACATTAATATTTCTTCAAAAATAGAATTAAGTAATAATGAAAACTATAATCCTTTAGAGTTATATATAGAAGAAAATACTCTAACTATAATATCACAAAAATATGATGAAAAAGATTATTCTTCTATGAAATATGCCACAGTAGATTGCTTGTATGCTCCAAATGGTGATACTTGCTTAGAAATTTATGATATTTCAGATAAAGAAAATCCTAAATTAATAAATAGTTTAAATCAAAATGGGTTCTATTCCTCTTCAAGAATGGTAGGAAACAAGTTATATGTAATTTCTAATTATTATATAAACACAGAGGATATAGATAAAGATAAACCAGAAACTTTTGTTCCTTCTGTTAATAATGGAACAAGAGAAAAATGCCTTGATGCTAATTATATTTATATTTTTCCTAATATAAATCAAAGTAATTATGTTTTAATCACAAGCCTTGATATAAAATCTCCTTATGAATTTGAAAGTGAAAAGGCAGTACTTGGTAATAGTAATAATATTTATATGAGTATTGAAAATTTATATATCACTTCTTATGATTATGAAGAAAAAGATGGCTATGGATATGACAAAACAAATATAATTAAAATTAAATTAAATGATGGTTCTCTTGAATTTAAAGCATCAGAAAGTATAAATGGCTCCCTATCAAATCAAATTTTGATGGATGAAAAAGATGATTACTTAAGAGTAGTAACTACCCTAAATAAAAGTAAAATAACTACTGAAAATGAAATTTCTTCTGCTGAATTTCTTCCTACTTCTAATAACTTATATATATTAGATTCTAATTTAAAGACTATTGGAGCCATTGAAAATATTGCAGAAAATGAAACTGTGTATTCTGTAAGATTTGATGGAGATATAGGATATTTTGTTACCTTTAGACAAGTAGACCCATTATTTTCTGTTGACTTATCAAATCCATCTAATCCTATTATTTTAGGAAGCTTAAAAATACCTGGTTTTTCAGAATATATGCATCCTTATGATGAAAATATGTTATTAGGACTTGGAAAGGAAGCTACAGAAGAAGGAAAATTAATAGGCTTAAAGCTTTCTATGTTTGATACATCTGATAAAACAAACTTAACTGAAATTAATAAACTTGTCCTTGAAGACTATAAATACAGCTATTCCTTTGATAATCATAAAACAATAACAATAGATTCTAATAGAAACTTAATATCTTTTCCTGCTATGAATGATTATCTTATTTTTGAATACTCTAAAGAAAAAGGCTTTATTCAAAAGGGTAAAATTACATTTAATGCTGAGGACTATACTACTCTTGAAGATAAATATATAGATTTTTATACCTATGAAGGAGATATTAGAGGAGTTTATATTGATAACTTTTTATACCTATGTGCTCCTAATTGGATAAAAGCATATTCAACAGAAAGTTTTACAGAAGTATCTTCTTGTGACTTTAATTAATACAAAGAGCTGTCATAGCAATTTATTAGCATGACAGCTTTATATATTGATTTGTTACTTAGCGTGTAAAATCTTCTATTCTTATTAAATTGTCTATACTCTTCACTGCTTCTAGCTTTTTCATTGTTTCTAATGATGCTTTTACATCAGCTTCAGTAGTATGGTGAGTAGTAAGTACTAATATTACTCCTCCATCTTTTGTTCTGCTCTTTCCTTTTTGCATAACAGAACGTAAGCTTACCTTATTGTAACCTAATATTGCTGTTAAATCTGCAAGAACTCCTGGCTTGTCTTCTACTGTTAATCTTATATAGTATCTACTTTCTACTTCATTTATATCCATAAGTTCTTTTTTCCATAATTCATTTTTAACAGCAGAACGAGAATTTTCTGATGCTATATCATCTCTTATTATTGATATTATATCTGCTACAACTGCACTTCCTGTTGGAAGGTCTCCTGCTCCTCTTCCATAGAACATTAAATCTCCTACTGCATTTCCTTTTACAAATACTGCATTAAATGAGTCATAAACATTTGCAAGAGGATGAGTTTCTGGAATCATAGTTGGATGAACTCTTAATTCAAGCTTTCCATTCTTTTCTTTAACTATTGCAAGAAGCTTTATTACCATTCCTAAGCTCTTTGCATATTCCATATCTAAAGAAGTAATTTTTGTTATTCCTTCTCTATATACCTTATCAATATCTATTTTTGTACCAAAAGCTAAAGATGCTAAAATAGCAAGCTTGTATTGAGCATCATAACCTTCTATATCTGAAGTTGGGTCTGCTTCTGCGTAACCTAATCTTTGAGCTTCTTTTAATACATCATCAAATCCACTTCCTTCAAGCTCCATTTTGCTTAAAATGAAGTTTGTTGTTCCATTTACAATACCATATAATTGTTCAATTTTATTTGCAGTTAAACTTTCATTTATGCTTTGGATTATTGGAATTCCACCTGCAACTGAAGCTTCATAATTTATCATAACACCTTCTTCATCTGCTTTATGGAATAATTCATCTCCATTTGTTGCAATAAGCATTTTGTTTGCTGTAACAATATTTTTCTTTTTGCTCATTGCTTTTAGTATGTAATCTTTAGCAGGATTTATTCCACCCATTACTTCAACTACTATTTTTATTGAATCATCATTTAATATTTCATTAAAATCTGTAGTAACTATTTCATCTGGAACCTCTACTGTTCTTGGTTTATTTTTATCTCTTACAAGGATTTTAGCAACTTCAACTTTATATCCTGAACGTTTCATTATTTCTTCTTCATTCATCTTTAAAATGTTCCAAACACCACGTCCAACATTTCCTAATCCTAATAATGCTATCTTTACTGTTTTCACTTTAATTTTGCCCCTTTCTTAATTTTTTCCCCAACAAAATACATTCCATATAATTATATTACTAAATCAGATATTTTTCCATAGTTTTTTATAATATAAAAAGCTAGTTTTCACAAGTAGACAACTAGCTTTTTCTTCATAATTTTCTTGCTTTTTTCAAGCCGAAGGCGATTTTCTGCTGTCCGAAGGACAGTCTAATATTAGATTGTGACACTTCAGCGGAGCAACATTAATATCCCATAACCGCAGGATAGGTTTTAAATGGGCATATTAATGTTAGCGTAGCGAATTGCGCACAATCTAATGATGTATGTCTAAGTAAAAAACTCTACCTTGGCGAAACGCCAAAGCATAAAGGCCAAGAAAATTATCACTTCATTATTTCATTGATTATAGTATACTATAATGTTTTTTTTAATTCAATATCTCTTTTAAATTTATTATATTTTTATTCAATTACTTTATAAGCTTCTTCAATTATATCTTTATATCTTTTTTCATTAACACTTTTTATCCAAGCTGCTTTTCCTTTTATTTCATTTATTGTTTTTAAAGAAAGCTTGCCCTCTTTTTTAAGTTTATTAGCATTATAAATTGTTGCTCTAAAATTTCTTATCCATTTTCTAGGCACACCTATTTCTTCATTATTTATTACAATTCCAGTTATGCTTTGTCTATTATTTTTTCTAAGGAATTTAGTTTTATTTTCATTTATATTAAACCCTTCCTCTTTTATTATTTTAGAAATAAAATACATAAACTTACCCACATTTAAATCCTTATCTGATTGAAAGCTAAAGCTCATATCATCTGCATATCTTGTATAGGAAGCATTATCTAAGGAAGCTACTTTATACATTCTTTTATCTAAATTTAAACATATAATATTTGTTATCATAGGGCTTGCTGGTGACCCTTGTGGAAGTATTCTTTCTGTGGTTTTAACATATCTTTTTTCACCCTTAACTTCTATCTCCATACGTTCACAATAAGTACATAGCATAGCTAAAAGTGAAGATATATATCCTGAATATCCAAATCCCTTAAACATTCCTCTTACTCTTTTAAAGGTTATTGTAGGAAAGAAATTTTCAAGGTCCATATTAATAAGCAAATCTGGGCTCTTTTTATGACACTTTGCACCTACTACAACACTTTTTCCCTTTAAAAATCCATTTGCACACTCTGAAACAACAATTTTAGATAATATTCCATCTAATATTTTTCTTTGAGCTTTCTTTAGCAAAGGCTTTGGAGAGGCAATATTACGATATCCTCCCTTTTTCTTTGGAATTGTGTATCTATTATAATTATCAACCTTAACAACATCTCTATGATAAGCTAAACGTCTTAAATCACTATACTCAATTTCTAAAAATTTAGCTAACTCCTTGTCATTTTCTATAATTGGTAAGTTTTGAGAAATAAGTCTTTCCTTATCTGTTTCTTTGTCTTGAAGAAGTGATGAATATCCTTTTCCTATAAATACAATCTCTTCTTTCCTTTTCTTTCTCCACTTTTCTGATTTCTCTTTCTTTTCTAATTCTCTTTTTTCTTTTCTCTCCTTACGTCTTTTAATAGATTCTTCCATTATAGACTTAGATATATCTTTTCTTATTTTCTCATAATCCCAAGTTTCATCATATTTTTTTCTAAGCTCTTGAAATTTTAAATTAATTTGATTTTTTTCTTCATAAAGCTTATCAATTTCTTCAATAATTTTATTATATTCCTCTACAAGAGCCTTTCTTTCTTCATACTCTTCCTTTGTTTCATTTTCCTGTCTTTCATAAGGAGTAGGAACATTTTTAGGCCAAAATCCATATTCCTGCATTTTTAATAGGGTAAATTCTTTTTTACCCATTTCATTTACTTGTTTTCTATACTCTGCTCTTTTATTTCCTTCATTTTCAATCATAGTAACGTCTCCATAATATCATTGATTTTATATTCTTTGTTTATATCTAACTTTAGCTTTAAGAACTTTGAAGATATTAAATATAAAGCAAGAATGTGTGAACAAGGCTCAGAAATATTTCTTGCTCCCTTATTAAATTCTTTACAATTACATTTAACCTTCACAATTTGTCCATCATTATCAATTTTTAAGATAGTGTCTGTTAAGTCAAACTCTTTGTTAAATTCATCAGTTCCATAATATTTCCAGTTCTTATATTTACTACTTGGCTTCTTAAATTTATGAGAGAATATAAATTCATTATTTTCTGTAAACATAGCTCTAAAATTATCCATTCCCTCTTCCATATGTTCCTTTACCTTAAGTTCAGTTGGAGTAGTTTTATATAATTCTTCTTTTATATCTTCTTTGCACAATCTTCTAAAACGCACTTTATTATCTACAACATCAAAATATCCTTCTCCACGCTTAAAAAGCATTCCTAAACCAGATTTATTTTCATTTTTAGAAACTTCATTAAGATTTTTAAATATATCATCAATAGATAAATTTCGTTTTTCTTTTAATAATTTATAAACCTCTTCATAGTTACCATCTCCTATAAAACCAGCTAATATATTAAAGGAAGTTCCCTTAACCCAGTCATTTGAAGACCAAGAAGTAAATCCAATAGTTAATTTCATACTTCCTAAATCCCCTATTATAAATTGAGGCATTCCAAAACCTAAAAGCTTAATTTTAAAAGATTTTACTATTGGAATAAGCTTTTCTACAATAAGCCATCTTTCTCTACCCCATATTTTTTCTTGACGCTTTTTATCTCCTTTATATATGCTTCTAAGTGTAATCTCCTTTTTAAAAGGATAAAAAATAATCTTTATAGGTTTTTCAGGCTCTAATATCCATTCCATATATCTTGGAGATTTATTTGCTTTATGTCTTTTTAAAAATGAACATATATCATACATATCAATTGGGAATAAATCTATATCTATTCCATTTAAAATCCCAGCAGATGAAACTTGATTAAAACCTTTTATCCAGCTTTCTGGAAGGTCTATCTTCTTTTCCATATGTTCTGGAAGTACCTTGTTATCTACTGAAAAGCCTTCAGGATTAATAGAAAGAGAGACATCTGTATATGTTCTAAATCTTTCAATTTCCTTAGCAAGCTTTTCTGAAAAATCTATATTTGTTGTCCCAAGGCTTGGCTTTTGTAATAATTCAAACTCATCCATATCAATGGAAAGGCAACCATATATTGATTCATCTACAGAAAAAGCCTCAAAAGAAACCTTATCAGGATGAACTGTAATTACTGGGTCTAATACATACCATAAAGATAAATCTCTTTCTTTTATAAACTTCCAAAAGCTTCTTTCTAATTTATAATATTCACTCCAAAAATCTTTTTTATCAATTTCCTTTTTTAAATTATCTTTAACTTTAATCAATTTGATTATTTCAGCGTTTTTATCCTCTAATTCCCCTAAAACACCATCAATTTGATTTTTTATATCCTCTCTTATATTTGGCACATTTTCTTCATAAAGCTTAATTCTTCTTTCAATTTCCCCATCAAGCCATTGAAAAAATTCCACTCTTTCCTTCTTTTTTAAACGACTATCTGAAACTACTATTTGTCTAAGAGTAAGCATAGCATCTCTAAATATAAGAGGATGCTTTAACTTTCCTAAAAATGATACCTTTTCATCTCTTGAAATATCAGGACTTAATCCTAAAGTAGTTTCATTTCCATTTTTTAAACACATAGAAGGACTTGAATATTCATAATTAACCTTCATATCTTCTTCCCTCACTTCTAATTTTAGCTAATGTAACAAGAGCACGCTCTGAATCAACAATACTATTTGAACTTCCAATATCAAGAAGTATATTTTCAATTTCTTCAATTTTATCATCATATTTTAATGCAAAATTAAATATAGCATTATATATACTATCTTTTTCCTTAGAAAGTTTGTTAGGAAGGTATAATAAAGTTTTTACATAATATATGAATAAATCCTTATCTGAATCCTTCAAACTACTTAAAACCTCTTTTGTCTTATCAGAAATATATTTTTTTACTTCATCTTGGTCATGCTCTAGCATTTGTATAATAAATTCCTTTGGAATCATTTTACTATAAATTTCATCAAGTTTTCTTATTCCAAATAAATAAACTCTTTTTATTGGTGAATCAATTATCATTATATGTAATTTCTTCTGTTCTTCTTTAGAAAGCTTATCAAAAACTTCACACGCCTTATCATTAAGAATATTTACATTACACTCTAAAAGAATAAGTATAGTTGAAAGCCTTTTATATAATTCCTTCTCATTTTTTATAATAATATCAATAAGAGTTTTTACCATTTTGCTTGTTCCAGTTTCTAATATTCCAAGTATATCTGAATCTGAAGGTATATTTGAGCTTTTTATTGATTTTAATAGTGAAATAATTTGTTTATTTCTAGCTGTAAAAATTATATTTTCAAAATCTATATTTACACTATTTACTAATTCACTCATTTCTTCATAAGATAATGAGAAAATAATCTCACTTATGATTTCTTCAATCCATTCATAGTTTTTATTTTTCTTTGGTAATATTTCTAAAATGATATATGAAACAAAATTAAATTTTTCTTCTTTTGAAAGTTTTTGAAACTTAAATAAAGATTTTAAAATAATATCTTTAAATTTTCCACATTCTTTAATATTTCTTTCACCTTTTAAAATATTTTTTATAAATAAAATATACTCATCTTTATCTAATGAATAAAGTAAATTTTCAAATGCTTCTTTATGGTTTTTTATTTCTTCTAAGTTCATTAAAATTACCATCTCATTAAAATTAAGATGACCATTAGTTCTAAGCTGAAAATCAAAAGCAATATTAAAGAAAGATTCATCTTTACTTTCTATTAAAGCAATCATTAAGCTACTATCAAATTCATCTTTTTTATCTATCTTTTCTAAAAGAATCTTCTTAAATAATGATGAAATATCTTCATAAGATGATTTTGATAATGCTATTAGTTCTTTATAATCTGCTATTTCCTTAACTAAATTAATATTGTCCTTTAAAATATAATAACATCCTTTACTTATAACAGGAATTTTGCTATAAGAAGCAATATATATTACATCTTTTAAATGATTATCCCATATTTCATGAGCATATTCATATCTTCCTTTAAGCTTCATAAGCTGGTCATTTTTCATCCATTCATGCCTAATAGACCAATTTCTCCAATCACTACTATCTGGAGGAGTTTCTTTAAAATCCTGATACATATAGTATTTTATGAAATAATTAAATTGGAAATTTCCTTTAAATTTGCATACATAATCATATTCTGTGTAACTTGTTAAAAGGCTTTTCATAGCTTCCATAAATTTATCTGGCTCATTTTGTGCATAAGAATTAATTATTCTTCTTATATAGCTCCTAAAATATTTTAGCTTTTTATAATTTTCGCTTCCTTTAAAATAATAATTTAGCCTTGGAGCATCTAAATAATAAGCAATTTTTCCTATAACATCAGCCATGCCATAAACTTCTGCCTCTTGTATTGTGTTTTTAAATTCTAATATATTTAAAGAAACTCCATCATCACAATAAATACCTTTTTCATAACGTGGAGAAGCTTTTTTAGTTTTCCACTCCCTTGTATTATAATCATAATCATAAACACTTTCTTTAAACAAACCTTGATTAGCATATTTTCTATAAGTAGCTCCCTCAATTATATTATTTTTAGGAACATCTTTATCATAAATTTTTATAAGATTTAAATCCATTTCTGGTAGATGATTATATATTTCTTCTTTTCTTTTTTCTTTAAGCTCTTCATTTAAAGAATTTAAATATATATCTATACATCTTTTAAGTCCCTTTGTATAGTTATCTTCAGCCCAAAATACTTTATCTTTTGTAATACTACTACTTTCTTCATTTAAAATTTCACTTAATACAGGATTTTTGTCCTTTCCAAGTTCTAAAAATAATCCACTTATAAGCTCTACACTTCCAATCTTTAAAAGCAGCTTATAAAGCTCTTTTTCAGGATTTTTTGATATTAAATTTCTAAGATATTTCTTTCTCATATAAATGCTTGGATTACTTATTATTTCATAAATATCCTTATAATAAACTTTAAATTCTTCACTAAGATTTAAAACATCTTCTGGACTTTCAGCTATCTTAAAATTTGGAAATACAATATTTTCTTTCTTTAGTTTTAATATATAATCTTCATATGAATTACCCTCTTCAAAATATGGAAGAGAAATCTTTTCGTTTTCTTTAAGCTTTTTAAAATCTTCAACTAAAAAGTCATCATCTACTTTCCATGACCAACCATTATATTTAACACCACTTTTATAATACATTTGAGGAAGAATATCATTTCCTCTTCCATCATAATATCCAAAATCAGTTAATATTTTCACAGCCTCAAAAGAAGGAAAATGACCATTTATCCCTTTAAAAATTGTATAACTGTCATAAACTACATTATCTTTTAATAATTTATTATCTTCTTCACAAAATTCATGTTTTCCATAAAGAATAAGAAAGCTTGGATTATTTTCATTATCCCATCCCCATAAAATTACCTTTCTTGTTGGATTATATCCCTTATTCCATCTTTTATTCTGCTTATTACTTCTATTATCAGAACAAATTATATTGTTATTCTCCATACCTTAACTCCACACCTCTCTAAGCCTATCTTTAAGCTCTTTAGAACTATTAAAATTATTATCTACTTCTGTTATCTTTCCTCTATTTAAAAGAAGTATTTTATCACTTATTTCCTGGGCAACGTCCATTAAATGAGTAGATATCACTATTGCATTACCCTTACTTGCATATTCTTTTACAATTTCCTCTACAATTTCTGTTGACATAAAATCTAGTGCTGTAAAAGGTTCATCTATTAAAATATACTTATAATCTAATAAAAGGGCAAGCATTAATAAAAGTTTATGTTTCATTCCTAGTGAATAGCTAAATATCTTACTATCAATTTTTCTATCCATATCTAATCTTTTCTGCATTTCTTTAAAATATTTTTCATTAAGCTTTCTATTTTTTAGATACATTATTAAATTAACATATTCTTCTCCTGTAAGGTGATTATAAAAATCCATTTTATCATGTATAAATAATATATCATTTTTATATTTAGAAAAATCCAAATTACATTTTAATTCACCACTTAAGCATCTAAAAAGAGTGGTTTTTCCTGTTCCATTTTCCCCTAGAAGACAATATACATGTCCTTCTTCAATTTTAAAATTAACATTTTCTAAGGTTTTGTTTTTTCTGTCATATGAAAAATTTAAATTATCTACTTCTATCATACTTTGTCCACTCCTTGCTTATTTTTAATTCTATAACCTCTATATAGTATATTATTATTGTTATGAAAATAAGTAAAATATTAAAAAATCTAACCCTATTATCAGGCACTTCAAGTTTAAAGCTATACATAAGATTATAAGCACAATATAAAAATAATCCTACTGCTATAGCTATTGCATATGCTATTTTCATCTCTCTAAAAAAACCTTTTGAATTTATTATTTTTATAAGCATTATAGATATAAATTTAAATAAAAATATTATCGGTATTAAAACATAAAAATATTCAACATAAGACCCTTTATCAAGCTTTAAACTTATCATTAAAGTTGCTCCTAATATTATAGGAAGACAACATATCATAAAATATCCTTTAGCCTTTTGCATAATTAGCTTTTTCATATTTATTTCTAATGCAAATTGATTAGACATCTCAAGTTCTTCTTTTACTCTTAATTGACCAATATTTATTATTAAGTTAAGTAAAAAGCACATTACTGATATTGCAAAAACTACAAGAAAATGATATTGAGAAAAGTTTACCATATCGTTAATATTTTCAGGTGCTATAATATCAGTAAAATAAAAAGCAACCATTGATAAGGTTTGCATAAATACTATAAAAATACCTATCATCTTTAAAAATGGTCTATCTCTAAAAAATACTATTACATCTCTTATAAATCTCTTATCCTTTATAAGTGAAGAAGTTATAAGCTTCATTCCAATTCCTAAATTATCCTTTTCCTTTGACCTTTGTTCTTCATAAAGTATATGTATGTTTTCTTTCATATAATTCATAGATAAAATAGATAAAACAATTAAAACTAAAATTGATATTAAAATTAAAGGTATTAAATCCTTTTTAGTTATAAAATCAGTTAAAAGAGGAATATCTCTTTCAAAAAATATAGTTAATATAATTTGAGAAACCCATGTTAAAATTGCAAAAAATCCTACAAATAATATTGCTGCTACTAAAAAAAAGATTGTTTTTAAAAATTTATTTTCTTCTGCCTTCTTTTTAAGAAATAACACTCCATATAAAACTGTTATATTCATAAGATATGCCATAATAACAAATCCTAAAAGAATAACCGAACCTCTTAAAAAACTATTCATTTTTAATATAAAAGGAAGTATGGTTGGAATAACTACCACAACTAAGTACTTTATAAAAAGTATATTAATCTTTGCATTAACATAGCTAAAGGCATCCTCTCTTAAAAACATCATCAAGCCATCTTTTTTTAAACTTTCTAGGAATTCTCTATGTATTATAATGTGGAAAGCATAAATTACAACTATATTAGCAGCTGCTATAAAAGTTACTGCCATATCAAAGCCAACTTTATTTAAAAGCCTATTGCACATAATAAATACAACTATGGAAACAAATATAAATTGAAAAACTTTTAAAATTGCTTTTGATATACTCCTAAAATTTACATTTCCATCCCTAAAATTTATAAATAGTAATCGTTTAAACATTTTTTTCACTCTCCTCTCATATAATAATTATATTACTATAAATATTTAATTGCTATATTAAAATTTCTAAACTTTATTATTTCCTTTTTCTTTTAAATACTGCAATAACTTACTATAACTTTTCTAAACTTCTTTCTTTTATTAAAAGCTATTTACAGTTTAGAAAATGATATATTTTCTAAATAAAAAAGCAGATTAAATACATTATTTTCTACCCTACTTTTAAAGTAAGTATAAAACAATATATTCAATCTGCTAATTAAATTTAATTTATTATGCTAAGATAATTCAAAGGCTCCAGTATATAATTGATAATATTTACCCTTCTTTGCTATCAAATCTTCATGGTTTCCTCTTTCAATTATTCTTCCTTGCTCTAAAACCATGATTACATCAGAATTTTTTATAGTAGATAATCTATGTGCAATTACAAATACTGTTCTTCCTTCCATAAGCTTATCCATACCTTCTTGAACAATTTTTTCTGTTCTTGTATCAATACTTGAAGTAGCTTCATCTAATATAAGTACTGGAGGGTCTGCTATTGCAGCTCTTGCTATTGCTAAAAGTTGTCTTTGTCCTTGAGAAAGATTTGCCCCATCTCCTGTAAGCATTGTATCATATCCTTGTGGAAGATGTTTTATAAATAAATCTGCATTTGCAAGTTTTGCTGCATTTTTTACTTCTTCATCTGTTGCATCAAGCTTTCCATAACGTATATTATCTGCTACTGTTCCTGTGAAAAGATGTGTATCTTGAAGAACTATTCCTAAAGAACGTCTTAAATCTGCCTTCTTTATCTTATTTATATTTATTCCATCATATCTTATTTTTCCATCTTGAATATCATAAAATCTATTAATAAGATTTGTTATTGTAGTTTTTCCTGCACCTGTTGCTCCAACGAAGGCTAATTTTTGTCCTTGTTCTGCATATAATTTTACATCATGCAATACTATTTTTTCATCATTATATCCAAAGTCAACTCCATCAAAGACAACATCACCTAGAAGTTTTGTATAAGTTGTAGTTCCATCTCCATGAGGATGCTTCCAAGCCCATACTCCTGTACGTTCTTTAACCTCTTCAATCTCTCCATCCTCTTTAATTTTAGCATTTACTAAAGTTACATATCCATTATCTGTTTCTTTTTCTTCATCCATAAGCTTAAATATACGCTCTGCTCCAGCTAATGCCATAACAATTGAATTAAACTGTTGTGATATTTGTGTTATTGGCATATTAAAGCTTCTTGTTAATTGTAAAAATGAAGCCAATGCCCCTACTGTGAATCCTCCAAAGCCATTAATTGCAATTATTCCTCCAAATATAGCTGTTAAAACATAATTTATATGTCCTAAATTACCCATAATAGGCATTAAAATATTTGCAAAGGTATTAGCATTATTAGCACTATCAAATAAATTTTCATTTAATTCATCAAACTTTTCCTTTACTTCATCCTCATGACAGAATACCTTAACTACTCTTTGTCCTTCCATGATTTCTTCTATATATCCATTAAGCTTTCCTAAATCACGTTGTTGCTTTCCAAAATAAGCACCACTTTTTCCACCAATTACTCTTACTACATTCATCATAACAATTACCATTAAAACTACAATAACTGTTAAAGGTATGCTTAAAACTACCATTGAAATAAATACACTCACAACTGTTATTACTGAAGATAAAAGTTGTGGAATACTTTGGCTAAGCATTTGTCTTAAAGTATCTGTATCATTTGTATAAAGGCTCATTATATCTCCATGAGCATTGGTATCAAAATATTTTATTGGAAGGCTTTCCATATGTTCAAACATATCATCTCTTATCTTTTTTAATGCCCCTTGAGACACAATAACCATAATTTTACTATAAATAAAACTTGCAATTACACCTATATAATAAATAACTCCAAGCTTTATCAACGCATGTAAAAGAGGTGCAAAATTAGGATTTGCTTCATTAAGAAAAGGTGCTATATAATCATCTATAAGAGTTTTTAAAAATAAACTTCCATATACTCCTGCTAAAGAACTTATCAAAATAGCTATAAGAACTACAAAGCAATGGATTTTATATTCCTTTAAAACATAACTCATTAATCTTCTAAAAGTTTTTCCTGAATTTTTGCTATTTTTCATTGGCATATTATTTTTAGGCTTCATTTTTATCATCTCCCTTCGTCTGAGATTCATACACATCTCTATATATTTCATTAGTTTTTAAAAGTTCTTCATGAGTTCCAAAGCCATCAATTTTTCCATCATTTAATACTATTATTTTATCTGAATCCTGTATTGAAGAAATACGTTGTGCTATTATAAGCTTTGTTGTGTTTGGAATATCTTCTTTAAATGCCTTTCTTATAAATGCATCAGTTTTAGTATCAACAGCACTTGTAGAGTCATCTAATATTAAAATTTTAGGATTCTTTAAAAGAGCTCTTGCAATACATAAACGTTGCTTTTGTCCTCCTGATACATTACTTCCACCCTGTTCTATAAAAGTCTCATACTTTTTAGGGAAGTTTTGTACAAATTCATCTGCTTGAGATTGTGTACAAGCATGAATTATTTCTTCTTGAGTTGCATTTTTATTTCCCCAACGAAGATTTTCATTTATTGTTCCAGAGAATAACACATTTTTTTGAAGAACCATAGCAACTTCATTACGAAGGCTTTCTATATCATACTTTCTAACGTCTACTCCTCCAACTTTAACCTCTCCACTAGTTACATCATATAATCTAGGAATAAGCTGAACAAGTGTAGATTTTGCACTACCAGTTCCTCCTAATATTCCAATAGTTTCTCCTGAATTTATTTTTATATTTATCTTCTCTAAATTCAAATTATTTTTGTCCTTACTATAAGAAAAATCTACATTATTAAATTCAATTGAACCATCCTTAACTTCATAAATTGGATTTTCACAATTAGTTAAGGTACTCTTTTCTTCTAAAACTTCAACAATTCTTTCTGCAGATGACTTTGACATAACTACCATAACAAAAACCATAGAAATCATCATAAGACTCATAAGTATATTTGTACAATAAGTAAACAAACTCATAAGTTCACCAGTAGTCATAGTGCTTGATACAATCATCTTAGCTCCAAGCCATGAAAGAGTTATCATACATGTATACATAGAAAACATCATTATTGGATTATTAAAAATTAATATTCCTTCAGCCTTTTTAAAATAATTATATATTTGTTCTGAGGCCTTTTTAAACTTATTTACTTCATGTTCCTCTCTTACATATGCCTTAACTACTCTTATTCCAGTTAAGTTTTCTTGAACACTTGCATTTAAATTATCATATTTTTTAAATACTTCTTTAAAATAAGGATGTGCATGTGTCATTATAAAATATAATGCTACTCCTAAAAATATTATTGCACATACAAATATCAATGATAATTTAAAATTAATGTAAAATGACATAAACATTGCACATATAAGTGAAATTGGTGCTCTTACAAACATACGAATAATCATTTGGAAAGCATTTTGAAGATTTGTTACATCTGT
The DNA here is from genome assembly GCA_022785265.1 of Clostridium sp. GTDB lineage: Bacteria > Bacillota > Clostridia > Clostridiales > Clostridiaceae > Clostridium. The sequence goes on from JALFQD010000397.1 coordinate 15,970, forward strand.
TGTTAAACGAGTAACCAATCCTGCTGTTGAATATTTATCAATGTTTTCAAATGAAAAATTTTGTATATTGTGAAACATTGCTTTTCTTAAATTTTTTGCAAAACCACAGGAAGCTGACGCTCCAAACTTACCACCTAAAGCACCAAAGGTTAATGAAAGCATAGCAGTTATAAGCATTATTACACCTATAAGGCATACATACTTTATGCTTCCTCCTTCAAGACCATTATCAATGATTGCCGCCATTAATAATGGAATAATCATCTCCATAATTACTTCTAAAATCATAAATATTGGAGTTAAAATTGTATCCTTTTTGTACTCCTTAATGTACGCAGATAACTTTTTTATCATTTTCCTCATCTCCTTTTGTTAGATTTCTAACTATATATTTAATCAAAATTATCCAAGCTTTTTAGACAACCTTGATAATATATCTATAAATAAATTTAGCTCTTCTTCTGTAAGCTCATCCTTTAATCTTTTCTCTCCTTCTTGAATTAAAGAATGTACCTTTTCTTGAATAAGTTTACCGGTTCCAGTTAAAACTATCTTCTTTAACCTTCCATCTTTTTCTACACTTACCCTTTCTATATATCCCTTTTTCTCTAAAAGCTGTAAAACACTTGATACAGAAGACCTTCTTATATTAAATTCCTCTTCTATATCCTTTTGATAAACATCTCTTTTTTTTGATTCTAAATATAAAAATCTAATCATTCTAGACTGAATCGAAGTGAGACCATACTCTGCTGCTGCATTATCAGCAAGTCTTTTCATTTGATTTCCAACCATATGAATAGCTTTACCTATACAAAATTCATCTTCCACATAAACACCTCTTTTAATATTGTTAGATTCCTAACAATATTATCACTATGAAATTTTATTGTCAATATACTTTTTATTAAAATATTATTAAAGTTGTAGATTATTGTAAGTAAATTTTTATTTTTCTGATAATTCGTATAA
>JALFQD010000213.1 GCA_022785265.1 Clostridium sp.
CTTGTTGATAAAAGCACATCTAATGTCTGCTTTTCTCTTTCCCCACAGATTGCTGTAGAAGCTAATGATGGAACGATAAACAAAAGTAAAACTGCTTGAATTATTGCAAGTTCTGCATATATTTCAGGTACACTTTGAAGGTTTAGCCCTGATGAATATGATGAATTAACAGATGATTCAAAAATTACTATTGAAAGTAAAGATAAAAATCCAACATAAAATAATAAGACTAATGTAAATTTAATACTTCTTGTTGCTAATTTTGATTCATTTTTTAAAACTGGATTAATTTTCATTATTTTTCCCTCCTACCTCATTAGTAATCTTCATAAATACATCTTCAAGACTATGCTGTTGCTTGTTAAAAGAAATTACTGGAACATCATTTACAACTAAACTTTTTAAAACTTCAACAGTTTCTTCATCATTTCCATTAAAATAAACAATAACTTTATTCTCTTCATAATTTACCTTTTCAATCTTAGGATTTTCTTTAAGAATTTTTACTGCTTTTTCTGCACTATTTAAAATATTTATAACAATAGGATAGTTACCACTAACTCTATTCATTATTTCATCTACTTTTCCCTGACATACCATATGCCCTTTTTCTATTATTCCAATGTCAGTACATATTTCTCCAAGCTCTGAAAGAATATGAGAGCTTACTAATATGGTCTTTCCCATATCTTTAAGATTTTTTAATATGTTTTTCATTTCAAATCTTGCCTTTGGGTCCATTCCAGAGGCTGGTTCATCTAATATTAAAAATTTAGGATTATGGATTAAACACCTAGCTAAGCATAATCTTTGCTTCATTCCTCTTGAAAGTCCATCAACATAGGAGTCATATTTATTTGTTAAGTTAACTAACTCTAAAAGTTCCATAGAAAGTTTCTTTACGCTATCTCCTGTAATTCCATAAATAGATGCAAAAAACTCTAAATACTCCCAAGTCTTTAAATTATCATATACTCCAAAAAAATCTGGCATATATCCTATTTCATCTTTAATTTTTTTATTATCCTTTATGGCATCAATGTCATTTACATAAACTTCACCACTATCTGGAGATAAAAGCCCTGTTATTATTTTCATTGTAGTGCTTTTTCCTGCCCCATTAGGTCCTATAAAACCAAATATTTCTCCCTTTTCTATTTCTAAATTTAAATTGTCAAGGGCTTTAAACTTTCCATAGCTTTTTTCTAAATTTTTAATTCTCAACATTATTTACAACCCCCTCAACAGCTATTCTAGGACAGCTAACATTTGTTTCATCATTACATTCTAGACGTATATAAAGTTTATTATCTTCTGTTAAATAATCTTTAGGATTACTTAAAACAACACCACTTTCTAAATAGTCTATCTCCTCAAAATCATTTTTTGTACGATTAACAATATAAAGCTTTCCTTTTAATTCTTCTTGATAATAATAATCCTCATCTTCTTTTATATAACCTATAGTAAGCTTATTTACATCTATATTAGAATCTATGGTATATTCTAAATATACATCTCCTGTTCCATTAATCATATTTTCTTCAAAATAAACATCACCTTGAGAACTTGATATCTCTGGAGTAAAATAGTCAAAAGGAAGTGAACAATTTCCATTTTCATCTGCAATATTTAAATTACCATCTTGAACAATTACTGTTGTATCAAATTTTGATACCTTTCTATTTCCAAAATCAAATTTATAATCCATAGGTATTTCTGTTATCGCAACTATTTTTATTCCATTTCCAGAATACATTGTGTCTGTTAGTGAATATAAAATAGTTCTTATTCTTCCAGCTAATCTATTTTCATCTTCCATAAAGCTATACATTCCACCATATACATCTTTTATTTTACTAGCTTTATTGTTTTCGGTGTTTATTTCTTCTCCTTCTTTAACTTCTCCATAGTTCCATATTCCATTTTGTGAAAGTATTATTAAACTTTTTATATCATATCCTAATGTATTTTTTATAGTTCCCTTAAGCTCACCATCATTATAAGATAAATTTGCTTGAATATCTGGAAAAGTTTTATCTACATTATTTATTTTAAATGTCTTCATATTTAAGGCAGGTAAATCCTTATATTCATAAGATGTATTACTACCATTATAAATAATTTTAGTTCTAATCT